>DTYX01001192.1 GCA_012961655.1 Candidatus Poribacteria bacterium | reverse complement strand
GTCCCGCGGTCCTGGCGGTGATAGGAGTTGGGATTGCGATTGGGACGGGCGCGCGGCGAAAGGGGAAGGCAAATGGACGGTGGAAATCTCCATTCCATTTTCAGAACTGCGCTTTAAGAAAAAGCCAGGGGCAGTGTGGGGCATCAACTTCTGGCGGAGCTACGAATATCTCGATGAAGAAGATAGCTGGTCGGATTTGGGCAACCGGCAGTACGCAGTGTCGCGTTTTGGAGAATTGGTCGGACTGCCGGTGGAACAGCTTGTGACCACCCGTCCATTGGAGTTAAAGCCCTACTTTGTAGCTAAACCCAGGAAGACCTCCGATTGGGAGATAATTGAAGAGGGGACAGGAGATATCGGTTTGGATGTGCGATATCCATTCTCCAGCATTACGTTGGATATGACCTTAAACCCCGATTACGCTCAAATTGAAGCTGACCCTGAACGCATCAATCTTTCGGATATACCGGAGAGATTTCCCGAAAAACGACCTTTTTTCCAGGAGGGCGCAGAGCTATTCCGTACTCCAATTGATATCTTCTACACAAGAAAGATTGAGAATCCTCTGCTAGGCATGAAACTCGCGGGCAAATTGGGCAATTATAATATAGCGATGTTGGATTCTCTGGAGGAACAGTTGGATTCTGGAGAAGACGATGAAGAACTACAGGGAGGCAGCAATAATTTCTTCGTCTTCCGTACTCAGCGAGATATTGGAGAGAAATCGACCATCGGCATCTTAGGGGTCGATAAACAGAACCGGAATAGTTATAATCGAGTTTTGGGCGTGGATACGAATATCTCTTTACCGAAGGAGATTCAACTCACCGGTCAGTACGCTTTGACTCAATCAGATGACATGGGGGAAAATCCCGATGCAGACGCCTTTATGGTTGAATTTGAACGCAGAGTCAGCGGATTTTCCTTCGGCGGGGGGTTTGTGGATATCGGACCGGATTTTGAGGCGGAAGCGGGTTTCGTTCCTGAAAGCCGCATTGACCGTCGCGGGGGCGGGTTTGGAATGAGGTATCGGAAGCAGTATAAAAGAGTTTTTCCACGCCGCATTGGGGGCGAAATGGAAGTTATGCGGTTTTATAACCATGATGGCGAACTCACAAATGAGCAGTATACCATCTCTCCAAGTATCGGAATATGGGATTTTTTCCTTAGCCCCGGATTTGAATGGTACCGCCACAGGGGAATGGATGAAGATGCGGATAAAGAATTTATCGATAAGACGGTTGAATTTATGGGTGGATTTTTCCCGCCGAAATGGGGGAGATTGTTCATGCGGGGGGAAATAGGTAAAATAGAAGATAAAGATACCTTTTTCTTCGGGCCGGAACTTACCATAAATCCGACGGAAAATCTCGCCTTGCGAACTGATATTCAATGGTTGAAGCGAGAGGATGAAAGAATAATCAATAGAAGGTATACCATAGAATATCGCTTCACCCAAAGGATGAACTTCCGGGCAAGTGTGGAAACCACAAGGAGAGATGAAACATCTGAAGAACCTCAGAATGAGGATTATGTGTTTGTGCTGTATTCTTGGGAATTCCAACCCGAAAGCAATTTCTATTGGGTCTACACCATGAATCGAGCGGAAGGTGAGGATACGGAACATATTGTCTTTGTAAAGCTGTCATATCTGATGAAATGGAAGATTTTTTAAAGCTATCGGAAATATCCGGGTTTCGATGACGAATTCCCGCCGCAACTATTTCGGATATTTCCATAATATTCATCACCCTCTCTTAAACTGAAAAAGCGGCAAAAGATATCATTTCCATAAATTCACAAATAGCTCCATAGGTATCTCCCGTCAAACCGTCCAGTTTGGCTGAAATTCTCCAAGCCAAGACATAAGTAAGCAGAACCAGGGGCGACATGATAAATCCTACTCTCCATCGGAGAATAACGACAAAAGCTATCACCAGCAGAACACTCGCCCAGATTAAAGATTTGACACTGGCAAAATCTGCGAAAGTGCTGCCCATACCCTCCTGGCGCGCATACGGAAAGGCGACTAAGGCAAAACTCATACTCCAGCGCCCAAACACAGGTGTCAAAACCAATGCCTGCCATTTTTGAGTATCATCGACCTCATTTAGAAAAGCCAACTTTAACAGCAATACACTGATAGCGCCCAATATTCCAAACGCGCCCACGCTGCTGTCTTTCATAATTTCCAACATTCGCTCTTTTGGCCTGCCGCTGAAAATCCCATCGCATGTATCCATCAGCCCATCTAGATGCAAACCTCCGGTCAACCCAATCAGACTGACCAGCAGAATGGCATTAATTACAAAAGCGCTTTCCCAGATATGTCCTATGAGCCAATTGAGTCCAACCAAAATTCCACCCAAAATCAACCCCACAAGTGGAAAAAATGCAGAGGATTTGCCCATCTCTTCTGGGGTGACATTCGCCGGAATCGGAGCGGGCAATCGAGTTAAAAAGGTCAAAGCGACTAAAAATTTTCGCATTTCTATAAAATTACCCGTTTTTGACTAGTTTTTGCAAAACAGTGACTTACACCTTTCTTTGGTGCTCATGTTCTAACGAGACAACAGTTTCCGTTTGACAGACGTCGCAACTTTCCAAACATAAAGTTCTTCTTCGGGGAAATCGGCTAACGAAATCCCATAAGCCTTTTCGACAAGACTGATTAATCGTTGTCTATTTGTCTTATGAATCTCAGTCCACTCTGCATCCGTAACGGGCGGATACCAACAGATATAGCGCTCTAGCTCGACAAAGTCGGGTATCTCCTTGAGGTAGGGTGCTCGTTCAGATTCCGGAATATCCGAAAGTCGGCGTTGCCAGTGTCCTGGAATGTAATCTATCGGTTTGAAATCATCCAGGGTGGATTCATCTGTCAATAGAGCCCCCTCAATTTCAAATACGCGCTCAATAAGCTCGTAGGCGAATTCGTCAATCTTTTCATCGGATGCAAATTCAACTCTTAAATTTTTCTTCATTTTGCTTACCTTCACGCTTGTGTTTCTCCAAGAGCACCATCAACACAGAGATATCCGCCGGCGATACACCTGAAATCCGTGAGGCTTGCCCGATGGATACGGGACGAATCTTCGATAATTTTTCCTTTGCTTCTTCGCGCAATCCTGTGGCGGTTGAATAATCGAAATCCTCGGAAATAATGTATCTTTCCAGCCTTTTGAACTGTTCGATTTGGGTGTTTTGACGCTGGATGTAACCCTCGTATTTAATCTGAATTTCTACTTGTTCCTCTGCGGCTTGAGATAAATTAAACGGCGATGGAGAAATCTGTTTGATATGTCCATAATCGATTTCAGGACGGCGCAGGAATTGGGCGAGGGAGATTGGGTTTGTAATCTCCGCGGTGTCGATTTTGCGCATTATGTCCTGTGTTTCCGCGTCTGGTTTGAGCATCGTCCGGTTCAATCTCTCTATCTCTTGCTGAACGTGTTTCTTTTTGGACAAAAATTTGTGGTACGTTTCATCCCCGACCAATCCCAACTGTCGTCCAATTTCCATCAAGCGTAAATCGGCGTTATCTTCGCGCAAGACCAAACGATATTCCGCGCGGGAGGTGAACATCCGATACGGCTCTCGCGTCTCTTTCGTCACCAAATCATCGATTAAGACGCCGATGTATGCCTGAGAACGGTCTAAGACCAGCGGCTCTTCGCCCCGAATCTTCAAAACAGCGTTGATGCCCGCTATGATGCCCTGCGCGGCCGCTTCTTCATATCCAGAAGTTCCGTTAATTTGACCGGCGAAGTACAATCCTTCGACAAGCTTGGTCTCCAGAGTCGGTTTCAATTGCGTCGCCGGGGCGAAATCGTATTCGATAGCGTAGGCGGGGCGCAAAACTTCAGCTTTTTCCAACCCTCTGATGCTATGCAAAACCTCAAGCTGGACATCCTCAGGCAGACTCATGGAAAGTCCGTTGAGGTAAATTTCGTTGGTATCTCGCCCCTCCGGTTCGAGGAATATCTGATGCCTGTCTTTGTCCGCGAACCGAACGACTTTGACTTCAACGGAGGGACAATATCTCGGCCCTGTGCCCACAATTTTACCGCTGTATAGCGCCGAACGATGCAGATTATCACGAATAATCTGATGCGTCTTCCCGTTTGTATAAGTGATATGGCAGGGAACTTGGGGTTGGGTGATTTTGTCGTTTGAGAAGGAGAACGGACGCGGGTTTTCGTCGCCATACTGCGGTTCAAGCGCAGAAAAATCCACCGTTCTGGCGTTTACTCGCTGTGGCGTTCCGGTTTTTAAACATCCGATATCGAAACCAAGGCGGCGTAAACTATCGGAAAGTTTATCCGCGGCTAACTCTCCCAATCGTCCCGCGCTGTAAGAGACGTCGCCGATGTGAATAAGTCCTTTCAAAAAAGTTCCAGTTGTTACAACCACAGCTTTGCCCCAATATGCCATCTGCGATTGAGTGAGCACGCCGTGGATTTTGCCGTCCCTTCGCACAGTTTTACTGCGCTCAGGACAAGCATCGACCAGCAAATCTTCCACAAGCGCCTGCTTGAGGTCTAAGCGTTCCTGCATTTCCAACACCCGCTTCATCTCGTACAGATACGCTTTTTTATCCGCCTGCGCCCGCGACGACCGCACTGCTGGCCCCTTTTTCATGTTGAGGACGCGAAACTGAATGCCAGTTTTGTCGATATTCTTAGCCATCTCGCCGCCGAGCGCGTCAATCTCTTTGACCAGTTGTCCTTTCGCCAATCCGCCGATGGCTGGATTACAGGACATCTTCGCAATCGTATCTAAATTGATGGTCAACAGCAGGGTTTCGCAACCCATTCTCGCAGCAGCTAAGGCAGCCTCACAACCGGCATGCCCCGCGCCGATTACTATGACATCGTATGTTTTATCGTAGGTTATCATGGCGTGCTTTCACCCACAAAAGCGGAAATTGAAAAATACTTTTCGGCGCCATCTTCCAGCAAACTTCTTTCAACCTTCACACCGTTTTTCTGCGCGATAAATTCAAGTTTTTGCGCAATCAACTCTACATCATATATGTAAGATAAAATCTCAAGTTCATCGCCATCAGCGCCGGAGAGGAAAAATCCACTCAATTTCAATGACTCTAACGATTGCCAACATATCTTCGACCAGTTCTTGGGTTGCATTCTTGGGTTCATCCAATTCTAATGGTTCGTAAGCATAATATACTTCTCGCTGGACGCCAAAGCCACAAGTTGCTTCAGGCGTGGAACTTGTGATACATCAATGATGGGCTGATTCAGTATGAACTTCTGTGTCATTACGACTTTATTTGTCGATCGTTCGTATTTCACGGAGATTTCGCCCAAATCTGTTTTGATGGCGGCATCTTTGGGTATGGATTGGATGGTGAATGTCTTCGGTATTTTGACTTGGATTTCATCTTCCAGGGTGAAATTTTTACCGATGGCGACCGGATGTTCTCTCGTCTCCTCGGAAAGCAGAGCGGCATAAGGATGTTGTTCTATTGGGAGTTTCAGAAGATAGGCGTCACCGACGGGAGTGAGATAATCATCGCAGTCGTAGTTGATGGTGATGCGCAGCTGTTCTTCCATATTTTTTAAGTCGGAGATTTTAAATTTTCCCATCTTTGCGCGGGTGTCCATTTCGACAAATTTTCGCAGATGCTTGCTGTGACTTTCGGGAGGAATATGTTTGAGTTTCGCGCGCCATTCTGTATTGAAATCGCCGATTAGGAGAAGTTCTTCCTTCAGCGAGATTGATAAATCTGGCTTTACCTCGATTTCCATCTCCACTCGCTTAACATTTTTCTCAGCCGGCAAAATAGGGCTTCTTGCTAAGTAGGAGTTCTCTTCGTCAACTATAATATATGCCCACCGATTTTGGTCGCCGGTCGGCAGATATCCGAAGGCGGCGGTTTCGACAGTCGGGTCAAGCCATATCAATTCACCATTTTCCTCGGCTTCCGTGACGAGAATCATGTGGTTGAAGTAGGAAAGCGACGGAACTTCCCGAATGACTTTCCGCGAATTGCCAGAGGAGATGAGGACAGGATAAGATTTAATCCCGGCGACTTTGAGCATCGTGCTGAGTAAAGTCGATTTGCCCTTGCAATCTCCATATTTTTCCTTAAACACAAGTTCTGCGGGATGAGGCTTGATAGCCCAGATACCCAATTCAATGCCGATATAGCGGATATTCTCTGCGACGTATTCGTACAACCGTCGAATTTTTTCTCTCCGATTTTTTACCCCAGATAAAATCTGTTTGGTTTTCTTTTCAATTTCAGGTGTGATATGGTCCTGTTCTCGAATCAGAGTATAGTACCATCGCGCCAGTTGATTCCACGATTTCAGGGAAGAGATGGTGATACTGTGTTCCAAATCCTGCAACGCGGGCATAAACTTCTCTTCTCTGATGGGAGGGATATCGGAGGCTTCAAATTCATAAACACGCGTATATTTCGTCTCTGTGATTTCGGGTAGTAAATCAATCCCGCTGACATGGTAGAGAAATTCCATCGTTTTAGGAGCATGTATTGTAAAGCGATATTTCAGGATGGGCTCTGATGTTTGAAAATGCGTCTGACGCCAGTATTCGCCCTTCATAATATGCCCTTTCCGTTTAACCGAATAGGCATAATCGATGACACAGTTATCCGTCATCTCTGGCATGCGGAAACGCATCAGCCGGACGGCGACGAATAATCCCGCTTTCACCGCCTCTGGCGGCGGAATGCCTTTGAGTATTTTGCTCTCATCCAATTCGATTACTTGTCCATCGGGCGAGAATGTCCGGGCATGGTGGATTTCAATATCGTCGTTTCCAACAGTGTATGGAACATCGACTTGTCCGAATTTTTTCCCTTTTTTATTGAAAATTTTAACGATGCGGTGATGCAAATATTTGTAGGATATATCCTCGTTGATATCCAACGTTTCTGTATCCAAAAGTATCACGGCATTTGCATCTGGATAATCCTCGGCGTCGGGAGCGTTTTTCAAGATTTCAGATATATCAATCTCGTCCTTGACTGATTCGGTATGTTCCGCTCGAAACCCGGCTTCGGGGGCAACCGTTTCGACTGCATCCCCAAAGTAAGTTTCCTGTGCCAAAAGTCCATCATCGTCATTGGGCACTTCGTCCCAGGATGCAACGCCATCGCCGTTGTCGTCCAGATGCGGATGTTCCGATTGCACCGAACCATCATTTTCATACCACTCTTCGACTCTCTTTTTAGTCTCGAGGAAGACATCCAATAGCGAAATATTGCCATCTGTATTCGTTTCTTTGGGTGAAAACGATTCGATGAAGATCCTGCTGAATTCGCCATCGTATCCCTCACGCGCTGATGATGATGCGATGATGACACGGCCGGGCCCGCTCAGGTATTTGATGAACGCGCCGCTGTGCGGAAAAGCCAGAATGATAATCATATTATTGCAGTTAATCTGATTGAATAAATCGGCGTATTCCGAATCGGGAATATCGCGCTTCGGCAAATTGAATTTGATAATCTCTCCGCTACGGGCTGCATGTCCGACCATGAAAATCACGATTCTATCCTTGGCTTGTACTTTTGCAGATAATCGCTTGAAAGCCTTCCGGATATTTTCCCTATTTGATGTTCCGTCAACAAGTCCCGATTCTTCGCCTTCATTTTCAAACAGAAAAATGATATTCTCAGAAGAATAGCCGTATTTTGTCGAAAGGATGTTATACAACCCTGATGTTGCCTTCCAAAACGAATCATAGAATAACTTATCTTGAGCTAGTCCGCCAATTATCAGGGCGTAGTTGTCCGCATATACCAGTGGCGGCGACGTCAATGAAAATAAAATTAAGGAGATAGTAATCATTCGGTTCATCTTTTTCCCTCCAACTTTCCAAGTATTTTGGGAATTGAGCGGATTAGTGCATTGTTAAATAAGTTTCAATAGTTTTAGATAACATCTTTAGCCACGGATTAACACCGATTAAACACTGATTTTTATTG
>DTYX01001191.1 GCA_012961655.1 Candidatus Poribacteria bacterium | reverse complement strand
TGTGGTTTCTGTGTTTAATCGGTGTTAATCCGTGGCTGAAGATTTTGCCTAAAACTATCAGAACTTACTTAACAGTACAGTATATGGACTCAAATTTTATCCTGAGAGCCTCCCTGTACTCCTCAACAGCCTCCTTGCGCATTCCTTTTGCGGCATAAGCTGACCCCAAGCGTGAATGCGCTTCCGCCAAATTGGGGGATAACTTTATAGTCTGCTTATATGCTCTGATGGCGTCATCATACTTACCCGATAAATGGTAAACGACGCCTAAACTGAGATACACCATGTAATTCGTCGGGTCAATGTCGATAGCACCTGCGTAGGCTTCGATTGCATCCTCGTACCTATCGATGAGAAAATACATAATCCCCAAATAGTAATGCGCTTCCGCATATTCTGGATTAATTCTTAACGTCTCTTTAAATTCCGCAATCGCTTTTGGGTAATCCTTGTTGCGCAACGCCAAAACCGCCATAGTCAAATGATGTTCCGCCGCTTTATAAGTCTGTAAATGTTCTTGCCCGCGGGCGATAAGCTGACGTTGTAAATTTTTATCACGCTGGGCGGGAATATTTTGTGAACGAATTAGGGATTTCTCTTGTGCCATTTTTCTGTATAATACGAGTTTTTTCGGTGTTGGTGTTATTTTTCAGGCGAATCTCAAGAGTTTAGCAAGCCTTCTAAATCTTCGCATCAAGTCTTTTAATCTTCCTCGACCTGCGTCAATTTTTCTGCTGATATCTTTTGCCAGCTTGGCAAGAATATCTTCGCCTCGTTTTCTCGCTTGTTCCACCGTTGTTTTTAGTTTATAACTTCCACTCGCCTTAATATTCTCGATTTCTGCTTTTAGGTCAGCGATAACTTCATCTAATCTTTTATGTTCTGTTCGCAAGCGTTTTAGCTTCTGATGAAGTGTCTCATTTAATATCTCCTCATTCTCTTTTGCGCTTTCGATAAGTCTCTGTAGAGTTTGCGCATCTTTTTCCTCATAAGCCCGATTTATCAAAGACATCATACGCTCATTTTTTTGTCGTTCGGCGTTAGTTTGCGCTTTATCGGGATGGTAAATTTTAGCGAGTTTGAGATATAGTTTTCTCAACTGTTTTGCTGTTGCTGCATCAATCTCAGGTTTCGATTTGAGATGCTCAAATTCTTGACTGTCACGCGCTGCTTTCCGTTCGTATTCAAACACCTTCTGCCGTTCTTTTTTGAAAGCCTCCTCGACTCTGTCATCAATTTTAGCTTGATTGACCATCGCCTCTCTCTCAATGAGTTGAATGCGAAGCGTGTATTCGTTAATCTCAAGATTCACCTTATCCAGTTCCACATATAGTTTGCCCAATACCGCGTTATATTCTGTCTCAAAACGATTGACCTCTAATTTCAAATCCTCCAGGGCTAAAGTCAATTCCGCTATCTGATTCTGCTTTGCATGACTTTCCCGCAATAATCTTTCAATTTCAAGTTCTTCAGGTGTTTTAAACGGTATCAAATTCCCATTATCAGATGTTCGACTCATCTTTTTTCTCCGATTCAGTCTACCGCGGGATTGTAACATAATATCAGGCTGAAGACGAAATATTTTATTTCGTGAGAAAATCAACAAATTTTTGGACTGCCGGGGAGAATTTCTTGCTCTTTTTATAAAGAATCCCAATCGGTCTCTCAAAAGTTTGATTTTCAAATTCAAGCACTCTTAGAGTTTGATGCTCCACTTCATGTTTGACTGTCATCTTGGGAACTATGGAGATGCCTGCGTCAATCTCAACAGCGCGTTTCACGGTTTCAATATTATCGAACTCCATAACAATTTGTGGAGTCACATCATACTCACCGAAAATTCGTTCGAGCGCTTCTCTCGTCGGTATTCCTCTCTCAAATGCAATAAATTTTTGCCCTTGTATATCATGAATATTAATTTTGCTCAAAGAGGCAAACGGATGATTGGGAGAGCAAATGGAGACTAATCTATCGTGCTTGAAGGGTATTATTTCTATTTGACTTTTCTTGACAGGATATGCTACTATACCTAAGTGAGCTATATTATGAATTACATCTTCATATATTTGGCTGGCATGTCTATATTGAACTAGAACCCTGACTGCAGGATAATCCTTGAGAAATTGCTTTTCATAAGGAGGAAGTTCATGTAGACCGACACTATAAACAGTGGATATTTTAACAGTTCCAGAGATGGTATTCGATAGCGCTTGCATTTGACTGGATAGGTCTTCATATAATTGTAATATCTCTTTAGCCCCTTGATAGAACATTTTGCCAGCTTCAGTTGGAATCAAATTTCGGTTGTCTCTGATAATTAACTTCTGGTTGTAGTTATACTCGAGGGCTTGGATCTGCTGGCTGACCGCAGATTGGGAGATGAAGTTAATTTTAGCGGATTTGGAAAAACTTTCAGTTTCCACCAAATCACAAAAGATTTTTAACGTTTCTATCTGCATAAACTATTCTCCCGAATAATATTTTATCTTAACAGAGTATAACACAAATATTCGAAAAATTCAAGATGTACATCTTCGCTGTTGACAAACAGATATTTTTGAGATATAATAATTTTACCCTTCGAGTTCTTTCGGAAAGTAATTAAAAAGTGGG
>DTYX01001190.1 GCA_012961655.1 Candidatus Poribacteria bacterium | reverse complement strand
TTCGAGACTTCGGAAGTCTGTTCTTTTGGGAAAAGGAGAAATAGATGTCTAAATTAACAATTCGTGATGTAAAAACAATTCTCACCGCGCCCGCTGGCTCTCGTCTGATTGTTGTGAAAGTCGAAACTTCAGAACCAGGATTATACGGTCTCGGTTGCGCCACATTCACCCAGCGCCACCTTGCGGTACGTTCCGCAGTCGATGATTTCTTGAAGCCGTTTCTCATCGGCAAAGACCCGCACCGCATTGAGGATATCTGGCAATCAGCCTGGGTGAACTCCTATTGGCGCAATGGACCAGTATTAAACAATGCGCTTTCGGGGGTCGATATGGCGTTATGGGACATCAAGGGCAAGCTCGCCGGCATGCCGCTCTACCAGTTGCTTGGTGGCAAGTGCCGAGAAGCCGCTGCGGTCTACCGTCATGCTGGCGGGCGTGACGAAGTCCAGCTTGAGGAGAGCGTGCGCGCTTACATGGAGCAGAGCTATCACTATATCCGCTGCCAGATGGGAGGCTATGGAGGGAGCGAGCAATCAGCGCATCGTCGCCCCGAAAACGCTCTACCCGGCGCGTACTTTGACCCTGATGCTTATGCGCGCAGTGTGCCACGCATGTTCGACCATCTGCGGAAAAAGATCGGATTTGAAGTTGAATTACTGCACGACGTACACGAACGCGTGGTTCCCATCGAGGCGGTGCGCCTGGCGAAGCAGTTGGAGCCATATCGGCTGTTCTTTTTAGAAGACCCGTTAGCGCCAGAGCAAATCGACTGGTTTCGGATGCTTCGTCAGCAGAGCGCGACGCCGATTGCAATGGGAGAACTATTTAACAACCCACAAGAATGGAAGCCGCTCATCGTCGAACGACTCATCGACTTTATCCGCGTACATATCAGCCAGATTGGCGGTTTGACGCCGGCGAAAAAGTTGGCGTCGCTCTGCGAAGCCTTCGACGTGCGCACAGCCTGGCACGGTCCAGGAGATGTCTCACCGGTTGGCCACGCAGCCAACGTGCATCTCGACGTTAGCTGTCCAAACTTCGGCATTCAGGAATGGAGCGGCTTCACCGACGCCGCAAAATCCGTCTTCCCCGGTTGCCCAGAAGTGAGAAACGGCTACGCTTATCCGAACGACCGACCGGGTCTCGGCATCGACATCGATGAAACCGAAGCCGCTAAATATCCCTGTTCCGACGGAGTGCCAGCATGGACGATGACCCGCACGCCCGATGGTACAGTAGTACGCCCCTAGGCTCTATTGACGAATTCAGGGAAAGGCGCTCGTAGCCCAAGTTTCTAACTTGGCAACATCCCGAAGTCTTGAACGGCAATGAATTGCCTTACTACAAACTTGAACGGCAATGAATTGCCTTACTACAAACTGGAACGTCTATATCATGGATAATTCATACATCAAAACCAGAAATGGAGGATAAGCCAAAATGAGCAAGATCGATTTACGTTTCCGGCAGATTCATCTCGATTTTCACACCAGCGAGCAAATCGAGGGTATCGGCGCGGAATTCGACCCTGAAGAATTCGCATCCACTCTTGAAAAAGCGAGAGTAAACTCGATAACCTGTTTTGGACGCTGCCATCACGGTTGGATTTACTTCGATACTAAAGCCTTTCCCGAAAGGCGGCATCCACACTTGACGAGAAATCTGCTTAAAGAGCAGATTGAAGCCTGTCACGCGCGGAACATCCGCGTTCCCATCTACCTCACCGTCCAGTGGGACAATTTTACCGCCGACGAACATCCCGAATGGCTGTCCATTGACGCGGATGGTCGTATCATCGGTACGCCGCCTTATCAAGCGGGATTCTACCGCAGTCTCTGCGTCAACACGCCTTACCTGGACTTCCTCAAAGCTCACGTACAGGAAGTTTTAGAAACTCTGCCGACAGACGGTCTTTTCTTTGACATCGTCCAGCCGCAAGACTGTTCTTGTAAATATTGCCGCGCTGAAATGGAAGCTGAAGGACTTGAACCTTCCGACCCCGAAGAGCGGCGACAATACGGCTTGAAGATTATCAACAACTTCAAGCGAGATATGACCGCTTTTGTGCGCAAGTTCAATGAGGATTGCACTATCTTTTACAACGCTGGACATATTGGTCCCAGACACAGAAATGTGGCTGACACTTTTTCGCACTTTGAACTCGAATCGCTGCCGAGCGGAGGCTGGGGTTACATGCACTTTCCTTTAGCGGTTCGTTATGCCCGCAATCTCGGCATCGATTGTCTGGGGATGACCGGCAAGTTCCACACATCGTGGGGCGATTTCCAGTCATTTAAGAACGAACAAGCATTGCAGTTTGAATGTTTCCAGATGCTGGCGATGGGCGCGAAGTGCTCAATCGGAGACCAACTGCATCCTTCCGGCAAAATCTGCCAAACCACTTACAATTTGGTCGGTTCGGTCTACTCTGAAGTCGAGGAGAAAGAGCCGTGGTGTAAAGGCGCGAAAGCTGTTGTGGACATCGCTGTTTTTACCCCGGAAGAATTCACCGGCAACCGCGTAGACCCAACAACCATCGGCGTCGCTCGCATGTTGCAAGAGGGAAACCATCAGTTCGACATCATAGATTCCGCTTCCGATTTATCCGGCTACAAGGTCGTTGTGCTGCCCGATTATATTACCGTATCTGAACAATTGGCTGATAAACTCGACCGATACCTATCACAGGGCGGAGCGGTCATCGCTTCGTACCGCTCGGGTTTGAATGAGCGGGAAAGCGAATTTGCTCTCAAGGCTCTCGGAGTTAAACTCAAGGGCGATGCGCCTTACAGTCCCGACTTTATCATGCCGAAAGGAGGAATTGGCAAAGGTCTTCCGGAGACTGAGCATGTCATGTACTTGAAAGGAATGGAAGTGGAAGCTGAACCGGGAACTGAAGTCCTCGCCGATGTTATCATCCCGTATTTCAACCGCACCTACAAACACTTCTGTTCCCACCGCCACACGCCTTCGTCGGGAAAAGTCGGCTATCCTGGCATCGTGCGAAATGGAAGGGCGATTTACTTCACACACCCCATCTTCACGCAGTACAACCAAAACGCCCCGCGCTGGTGCAAGAAGTTATTCTTGAACGCGCTGGATATGCTGCTTCCCGAACCGCTGATACGTCTCGAAGCGCCGACCACAACGCTCGCGACTGTCAATGAACAATCCGCCGAAAACCGCTGGGTCTTGCACTTGCTGCACTACATCCCCGAACGACGAGGACAGGATTTTGACATCATCGAAGATATGATTCCGATCTTTGACGTAAAGATATCAGTTAAGGCGCTGAAGCGAGTCGATAGAATTGTATGCGTGCCTGAACAAACTCCGCTGAAATATGAGGATAAAAATGGGCGCATTGAATTTGTCCTGCCAAAACTCCAAGGACACCAGATGATTGCTCTGAATTTTGCATGAGTGTATGCTAAGTAGGTGAAAATGACCGATAAATCTAAAAAACCGACGCCGTTAGCGTTTAAGCCAGATTTAGAAGAAGCTTCTGAAAGATGGAACGCCTTT
>DTYX01001189.1 GCA_012961655.1 Candidatus Poribacteria bacterium | reverse complement strand
TCCTCCATCTTACCTCTGAAGATATTGAACTCCTTATCTATAACTGCCCTGAAGATATCCTCTTTACTTTTGAAGTAGTAATATAGCGTAGCCTTACTCATGCCGCATTTTTTAGCTATCTCATCCATCGTGGTCTTTTTCAGCCCAAACCTTGCAAAAAGTTCTCTTGAAGCTTCAATTATGAATTCCTTTTTATCCTCTTTATCCATCATGACTCCTTAATTTTCGACTAAAATGGTTTTTCGGTTGAAAATTATAACAAAAATAGATGTAATTGTCAAGGATAAATTTTGTCTTCTGATTTCACAATTACGAAACTTTGTCTGGGATTGTGTTGGCGAGCGATAAATTTACATGGCAGGCGTCTTTCGCTTTGTTGATAGTATTGCTGGACTATTGGGCGAGGATGGTAAAGAACGACTATTTTCATTTAGCTTTTAGCTTTCTGCCTTTAGCCTTCTTTTACCCTTAGATTTGTTTAAGGAAACTATCACGATTTATTTTACACTGCATAGTATTTTCCCTGGGCCATACTCGCATTGGGGTCGACTTGCGGGACGCGAAAAAGCTCATTCAAGATGAATTATCTTCAGACACACAGGTTGAGGCACTTCAGTCACGTGTCCCGTTGGCGTAAGTTTGCCAGTCTGCTGGTCAATCCGAAATGTTATGATGGTATCGGTAGCCTGATTGGCAGCCAATAAGAAGGTTCCCGTCGGGTCGATGGCGAAGTTTCGCGGGGTTTTGCCCTGCGTTGGCTCGTGACCGACGTAGGTGAGTTTGCCCCGATTCTCGGGATGGCTTTGCGCACCTGTTTCCGCGTCGATGGCGAATATCACAATGCTGTCATGACCGCGATTGGAACCGTAGACAAACTTTCCTGACGGAGAAACATGCACGTCCGCGCAGTGACTTACGTCTTCGAAATCTTTGGGAAGCGTCGGAACGGTTTGAATCTCTTTGAGCGTGCCGTTTACTTCATCATAAGCATACGCGATGATGGTGTTGTCGAGTTCATTAATCAGATAGGCGTATCTGCTGTTGGGATGGAAATCGAAATGGCGCGGACCTGCTCCGGGCTTAACCTCAACACAAGGTTCATCGTTCGGTTTCAACTTGCCCGCGGCCAAATCAAACTGGTAAATCATAATCTTGTCGAGCCCAAGGTCCGCCGCAAAAACGTAACGGTTATCCGGCGAAAGAGTGATGGAATGAGCATGAGGGCCTTCCTGCCGCCTGGGGTTGACGCTAGAACCTTGATGCTGAATGAAATCGGTCGCTTCTCCCAAGCGCCCATCGTCCTGTATGGGAAGCACACACACACTACCTCCACTATAATTTGCCACAAGCACAAATTTGCCGGTCTTATCAATGCTCAAATGACATGGGCCTGGCCCATGCGAAGGTTGCTGATTTAGATAAGTCAGTTTCCCCGTTTTCGGGTCGATTGAAAAAGCGCTCACCGCGCCGCTTGGTTTACCCGCAAATTCCCCAATTTCGTTAACTGCGTAGAGATAACTTTGTTGGGGATGGATAGCTAAAAAGGAGGGATTATCCACTCCTGTAGTCTTGCTGACAAACTCCAGAGCGCTGGTGGATTTATCCATACGATAGACGTAAATTCCTTCACTCTTACCGCTGGTATAAGTTCCAACATAGACAAGCATTTCATAATCATGCTGTTTGGCCATAGTCCGTGCCCTCCAGGTTTTATTTGCCCCGTTTTCTTCAGAGCGAGCTGGCAGATAAAATATCAATAATAATATACAACTACTTATTAAGAGAATCCTTTGATAAAACATACCGCAAACCGCGTGAATCAGTAAAAAGAGACGCTATTTTTCTTCTGCGCGCTTTTTTATCGTAAAAGCCATGCGTCTTAAATAGCTTTCGGCTATAGAATCAAGTCCAATCATACGCTGCAGACCGCTCAAAATTCCACCTATATCGGCATTAGACTTTATTGTTAGAAGGTGTGAATTTTCACCATTTCACCCCTTCACCCTTTTTATGCCGCCATCGCCAGAGCGGTTTTAGGTAGTAGCGCCAGTTCAAGCGCTTCATCGACGCGTTCAATGAAATAGAATTTCAAGTTCTGCTTGACTTCGGCCGGAACTTCATGCAAATCTTTTTTATTCTTTTTGGGTAGGACTATTTTTGTGACACCTGCCCTGCTAGCAGCCAGAACTTTTTCTTTAATACCTCCGACGGGAAGCACCTTACCGCGCAGAGAGATTTCACCAATCATCGCCAATTCATTTTTAACAGGTCTGCCCGTTGCAAGAGATGCCAGGGCTGTTAATATTGTAACGCCCGCGGATGGTCCATCTTTTGGCACGCCGCCTGAGGGGACGTGAATATGAACTCTATTCTGCTCGAAGAAGTTTTTATCTATATTCAGTTTATCAGTATGCGCGCGGACGTAACTCAACGCAGCTTGAGCCGATTCCTGCATAACATCGCCCAGTTGTCCCGTTAAAGTCAGCCGTTTGCCATCACTACATGGCACTCTGCTTGCTTCTATGAACAAGATATCTCCGCCAGTTGGCGTCCAGGCAACGCCCATAGCGATACCGGGTTGAAAAGATTTTTCCGCGATTTCAGAGAAAAATTTAATCGGTCCCAAATATTCCGAAACTTTATCATCATTGATGATAATCTCTTCCATCCTTCCTTCAACGACAATTTTTGCGACCTTGCGACAAATGGTAGCTAATTCGCGTTCCAGATTTCGCACCCCTGCCTCGCGTGTATAACTACGGATAATGAAGTTTAGCGCTTCATCTGTTATCTTCAGATGGTCTGGCTGCAGACCGTGAGCGTTTAACTGCCTCGGGAGGAGAAACAGCTTCGCTATTTTCAGCTTTTCAAATTCAGTATAACCGTCAAGCTGAATAATTTCCATTCTATCCTGTAATGGCGCGGGAATCGTATCTAAAATGTTCGCGGTTGTGATGAACAACACTTGCGATAAATCAAATGCGACATCGAGATAATGGTCTCTGAAAGTATCATTCTGCTCTGGGTCGAGAACCTCTAGCAACGCTGCAGCCGGGTCACCGCGAAAATCTGTCCCAAGCTTATCCACTTCATCGAGCATAAACACGGGGTTATTAACTCCGGCTTTGCGAATGCTTTGAATTATTCTGCCCGGCATCGAGCCGATGTAAGTTCGACGATGTCCTCGGATCTCCGCCTCATCGCGGACGCCGCCTAAGGAGATGCGGACGAATTGTCGCCCCATAGCTCTGGCAATGGATTTGCCCAATGAAGTTTTACCAACCCCAGGTG
>DTYX01001188.1 GCA_012961655.1 Candidatus Poribacteria bacterium | reverse complement strand
TAGCCGAAGTCGCAAGACTTAGGGGAAGCCTGAATTCCTGAATTCTTGCGAATTCAGCTACTAATTTTTTCAAAAGTAAACTACAATTCAGTCAGCGTTATCAAACAGAATATGACGATATATCTCTAAATACGCTTTGGCGATATTGCTCCAATCGTATTTTTGTACCAGTCTTATACTCTCCTGTCCCATTGTGAGTCGGCGTCTGCCATCGTTGAGAACAGCAACGATATGCCGCGCTAATGACCGCCAATTCCCAGGGGTGAATAAATATCCGTTTCTGTTGACTTTGACTAAATCTTCGATGCCCTGCACTTTGCTGGCGATAATCGGCAGGCCCGACGCCATCGCTTCCAAGACGACGAGAGGCATCCCTTCGGCCAGAGAACTGAGGACGAAAATATCTGCTTTTTGATAATATTTAGCTAGCTGTTCGTAAGGTACAGCACCCACAAAATTCAGCTTATGGCTGACCTTCAATTTCGCAGCCAATTGGAGCAATTCTTCCCTCATTGGGCCATCGCCGACGATTTCGACTTCAAATTCCCGTTGAGTATTTTTGATGACTTCTGCGATGGCTAGGATGAGATATTGAACGCCTTTGCGAGGAATCAATCTCGCGATAGTCAAAAGGCGTACGACCGTGGGTTCCGCTTCACGCTGGACAGGATAAAATTTGCTCAAGTCAATACCGTCGGGAATTACTTCGATTTTTGCCTTGTGGTCGGTTTTCCAAGCAAGCTCGCGTAGCCCATAGCTGCAAGCGACGACAGTTTCGGCGTTGCCCCAAATGCTTTTGATGGCTGGCGAAAGTATCGGATAGAGCAGTCGATAATGCGGTGGGTCGGGATTCGGCCGAGGTACGTCCCTCCCGCCCAGAAAGACGATGTATGGCAGATTATACAGTTTTTTGAGCAGATAAGCCACTGGCCCCGATGGGATTCCGAAAAAGACTTGCACAATATCCGGTTGAAATTTCCTGGCAAACCTCAAACTGTACAGGCTGGCGCTGAGGACATAAGTAAGCATTTCGTGTACTTGACAGACATCGGTGCGCTTGCGCAAAACGGGCACGCGGTGAATTTTAAATCCGTCCAATTCTTCATCTTCAGGTAAATCTCTAAATCGAGAAGTGATAATATAAACATCGTGTCCCCATTGCGCCATATTTCGAGCGAGGTAATAGTTTACAATACTCCCCCCGCCGCCGATGGGTGGAAATTCATAGTTAAGCATTAAAATTCGCATTCTAGCTCCTTCCGAGTAAAGCCAGCGGCTCGCTGGTTTTTGTTGTAAACGAGCTAACGCGATTTGTTAGTTGTTATATTACTTCCACTCGAGAAATCGTTTTAGCGACAATATTCGCAAGCCAGTGGTTGCATGATGCTTTTGAGTTATCATTTTATTCCCCCCGGCGCCGTAGAAAATATAGACTTTTTCCCCTTCGACCCACATTCGCGGCCACCCTGTCCAGATGGAGTCGAATCTGTCCCCCGTCTGCTGAGGGAGAATTGGATTGAGGGGGTGACGTTCCCAGGAGATGAGGTCCTTGGAACGGGCAAGACCTATGGTATCACACCACTTGGCGGGCATAGTTTTTCTTTTCTCCTGAGCGGCGCCTTCATAGAGGGCGTAGCACATATCGCCGATTTTAATCAAAGAACGCCCGCGGACGTGCACGCTATCCCATGTTTTGGGCCCCGTCGGCCCCATAACAGGATTATTTGGATCGCGTTGCCAGTGAATGAGGTCCGTGCTGGTAGCGATACCGACTTTGTCACCGGAGTACCCGTCATAACCGGTATAGAAAAGAACATATTGGTTATCTATTTGGGTCAAATGATGTTCGTGGATAGCTTGGCTGTCCCACTCGCCTGGATTACCCAAGCGAAGCACAGGATTGCCAGGGTATTTTTCAAACGGCCCTTCTGGATTGTCTGAAAAGGCAAGGCCTATACCGCTCCACTTTGAGCCGTTCCACCCCATGTAGCTGATGACGACTCGGCCATCAGGCGCAAGAACGGCGCCATTGACCATAATCGAGATGGCATCCCAAGTGCCGGACTTCCCTTCCAGAAGGTAACCTCTATGTAGTTCCCAATGCTGCAAATCCGTACTCGTTGCGACACCGACCCGCACACGCCCACCGCTTTCCTGCTCTGAAGCGCTCAGGTCTGAGCCATTAACATACAGATAGTAGGTGCCATCATACTTGAGCAATGCTCCGGGAAACAGCTGTCCCTCGTACCACGAGCCGAGAGGGCCGAAAGATAAGATAGGCTCGCCTGGAAGTTGTGCCCAAGAGACCTGTTTTATTTGAAGGTCTTGGAGGAGCACTTCGCCGTTGATAAGCTCAAATCCCGTCCGGCCGCTCGCAGGCTCGACGGCAGTCACCACCTCGGCGAAGGTATCAACGTCCCCCGAGGGATGCCAAACCCATGCAGCCTCCTGTTCGTTGATGCGAATCAAGTAGTAGGCGCCGCGTTTGAGCAGGGAGAACCGCCATGGTGGCTGCCCTGGCACAAACCGTTCATCCCGAAGAAGTGTTTCTTTCCCAGCAGACACTCTGTAGAGCCGCAATGCATCCGGGGTGAGGCTCCAATAGACTCGATTACTGCAGTCCTGATTAGCGGCGAAGAATACCTGTATAGATGCGGCGGGCCTGGCGGCAGAAATGGTGGCGGACATGCGGAAGTCGCCGTCAAGGGCTTTGTCTGTTGCGAGCCGCTGCAGCCGACCTTCCTGCGCCGCAAGGGACACCTCATTGAGAAGATAGCTCCCATCCTCTTGCGGTTCGATGAGATAGTCGTCTCCAGTAACTTCACTTTTAATCAATAATACTCGATTCATTTTTAACCTCCGTTATATTTTACAAAAACATCCGCGCTGAACCTCAGGAATCCACGCGCCAATAACTTTGAAAACTCCTTGTTATTGCTTCTGAGCATTTTGGCAAGATAACGCGCCCATAGTTTTGGACGGAAATAAAATCGGTAGTGAGCTTTTTGGCAAAACTGTTCGAGTTCTTGCGTGCTGAATTGTCCGAGCCCTCTTTTTTTGTCCGCGTATACGTCGCTTTCGTAAACTTTTATCAATCCTTTTCGATGTGCTACATCCCAGATTTCCGAGCCGTAAGTATAGTTCAAAACGCTGAAGAAAGCGGCGTCAAGTGGTAATTCTCGCGCAAATCGCATGGTGCGCTCGATATGTTCTTTCGTTTCCATGGGCGCGCCCAAAATAAAGTTGCCGTGGGTGAAAATCCCGCATCTATCGGCTAATTCCAATGCTCTTTGCGCTTGTTCGATAGTAGTGCCTTTGCGGTAGAAATCGAGGACATCCTGATTGCCCGATTCCAATCCATAGGAGAGCAACTGTACGCCCGCCGCTTTCATTTTTTGATACAACGCTTCTGAACATGGATTCACGCGCCCCTGCGCCAATATCGCCATCTTGACGCCTCGTTTGATAATGCCGTCCATGATGGCATGCACGCGCTTTTCATTGACCATAAAATTATCGTCCACGATATATAACACTTGAAAGCCGGCGTCAGCGAGTCGCTGAATTTCATCAAGCACGTTTTCGGCGCCCCGTTCTCTATACTTGGAGTTAGCGATGGAGTTCAGTGCAATAAAAGAATGCCGCGTCCTGGGACGCTGAGCGGCACGAGTACAAAAAGTGCATCTGTGCGGACAATCGCGGGAGGTAATAATCGGCGCGGTAACGCCTCTTTTGGTCAAGCCAAAGAGGGTGTATGCTTTTAGGTCGATTAGGTTAAAATCAGGAGGAGAAAGAATTTCAGGGTCGGAAAAATCCTGATATGGTTGCCCCCATCGTACTTTTCCCGTTAATCTATCCCTGAAAATCACACCAGCGCATCGCGCTAATTTTTCTTCCCTTCCTCTTTCGGTCATCAGTGCATCTACGACGCTGACAATTGTATGTTCCGCTTCGCCAAGCACCATCACATCGACGCCGTCAGGCAAACTTGGCGCCGAACCCGTCATCGAAGCAAACGACGCTTCGATATTGCAATCAGGCCCGCCTATCATAATCGGAAGGTCCGGTCTGAATTGATGAATCTCCGAGATGAGTTCATGAAAATTATTACGAGAATAACTCAAGGCTGTTATACCAACCACATCAGTATCTGCAAGCAGCGGCCGTAATACGTCTGCTCCCGCTTTATTAAAGGGGGCTGGGGGGATTTCGCTATATGTCTCGGCGGAAAAATCGATGACCTTTACAGAATATCCCGCGTGAGTCAATTCTGTCGCCAGGTATAAAATACCCAACGGCGGCCCATAAGGACGCGCTCGAACTCCGAAGACCTTAGTCGGACGGTCGATGTCGGGGAAAATCAACAGTATGTTGCCTTTAGAATCCTGGTCTAAAGTTTTCATCTTAAATCTTAATTTTTAACGTCTCACGTTCTTAGTATATCTTCCGCCAGTGTTCCTTCAGGGGAGAGATTGAATTTTATGAGATGAAATTTATCATTGTCCTTGGAGATTATCGACAGATGTCCTCTTCCCATGTGTCCATCTTCCAACGTGGGTGTGTGATTCTCGCAGTGACCATGATATTCGGGACGTTGCTTTTGGCAAAACAACCAGATGACAGCCATGAAAAGCAAACAGTGTCCTACAACAAGAATATGGCTTCGCGCTCGACCCACACTTAAGTGTGGGGCTTCGTGAACCGCTTCACTTCGTCCAGCATCCTGCCGTTTATTTTCTAATTCCTTCAGAAACCGACCAAATCGAAATTCAATATCGTTTAGACTTTCCCCACCTTGGAAACCGATGTGGTGTAATCCCTGCTCCCACTTTTTAATAACCCCTTCGTACATCGCCCATTTGACATCATCTTCCTGGCTTTCCCCATCGAGAACACCGACATCAACTTCCATCAAATCTTCAGAGAATATCGGTTCCAGACCGCACCATTCGCCCACTATTTCAGCGGTGTGTTTAGCGCGCAGCAAAGGGCTCGCATACAGCGCTTTAAACTCGAACTGCGAACTTAAACTCAATTTTCTAAGCGACTTAGCTTGCCTCGTCGCTTGCTTAATCCCCAAATCGGAAAGGGGCGGGTCGATTTTCCTCGCGGCGAATATGCGCTCCACGTTCGCTATGCTTTCGCCGTGTCGCAGAAGATACAACGTAAGATGTGACATTTCGTCCTCCTGTAGCAACCCTGCGTTTTGGATTTACTTCCAAATAGAATCCAAAACCGATTAAAAAGTTGTTGACAATCAGGCGGCGCGCACCAGACCAATCGTCCAGGATGGCTTTCTCCCTCACATAAGACGATTTCCAAGCGCCCATCGCCATTAATATCCGCGGCTGCAACACGGGTCATCACAAGCGCTGGGGCAAACGCTTCCCTGCGCCAGGGATTCTCGGGGTCATTAGTGGGCCAGAACAGATTCGGTCCTACGATGAGTTCGTTCTGACCATCGTCATTCAAATCGACGATACACAGTCCTTCCGTTCCGGGCATATCCTCTGCAAGTATGTGGCAGCATTTTTCAGGCCAGGGCGAAACAGCCGGGTCATCAGGAATATCAAAATACGCAATCACGCCAACGTTCTGCGATGAGATAAGTATCTCCGGCTTGCCATCTCCATCGATGTCCCCAACAGCCTGGTCATGATACCTCTCGAATCTATCTGTGATAACGTGTTTAATCCACGGCCTGGTTGGCTCTTCTGGGTTCTCGAACCAATAGAGTTCCTTCCCGCGTCCCTGTTGTCCGACAACAACATCAGGACGCCCATCACCGTTTACATCTGTGATGAGCGTAACATCATGTTGTGCGCCCGGCGGATTCGCATCGATTACTTCATGTCTAAAATTCAAAGCTTTCACTGTTTCTTTCCTTTCCTTTTCGGACAATATGAAGTTGGCTCACGTCGAAAATAAGTGCAATGTGTGGGAGAAACCGGATTTCTCCAAGAAACTCAGTTTTTTACACGATTCCTTAACATGAGCCGACCTCTTATCCTTTGTTTTATCTGGTTATTGTTCCTTCAGACCCGGACAAACTTCTGCAACCGCTGTCCACGCTCGCCTCCACCAATTTCAGCGACGTAGATACTTCCTTCGTCGTCGACGCAGATGCCGTGAGGCGCCTCCAACACTCCATCGACAGAGCCCGAGAAACGACTTAGAAGTTCTCCTTGTGGTGAGAAAACATTAACACGCCCGCCACCACCCTGTTCGACCACGTAGATGGTGTTATCATCCGTAATCCAAACATCACCAGGGGCCAAAAGCTCTTCCCAGGTCTCCATATGCTTTCCATCCGGGTCAAAAATCTGGACGCGGTTGTTTTCTCGGTCACAGACAAGCACGCGCCCTTCCTTATCACAACCAATGTTGTGAACCACAGCAAACTCTCCTTTTCCGCTGCCTGGGTCTCCCCACGTCAGCAGATGTTCCCCTTCGGGGGAGTATTTGTGTATGCAGCGGTTACCGTACCCATCGGAGATGTAGAGGCAGCCATCCGGTGCAATGGCAACGCCAGTCGGCATGTTGAATTCACGGCGATAGTACGTTACGCCGGGAACGCCGGGTGTGCCCCACTCACGCTCCATTTCGCCCAGCGGAGAATACTTGCGCACTACATGCTGATAGGCATCAGTCAAATAGACAGAATCATCCTTCCCGATGAATATTCCGTGTGATTGGCTAATCAGATGAGGAGAAATGCCGAACTCGCCATATCCCCACGAGGTTATGAAGTTCCCCTCCCGGTCGAAAACGATGACGGGATGTTTGCCCCGGGTAAAGGCATAGATGCGTCCTTTTGAATCAATTGCCGCATCCGATACTAAGGAAAAGACCCACCCCTCAGGAAGCTTTGGCCATCCCTCCACTAGTTCGTATCTATAATCTCCGTATCCTAACGTCATATTTTACCTCCAAACAGTCTGCATGTATTTTAACATATATCAAGCGCAAATCAGATTTGTTAGCACTACTGCATTGTTAAATATATTTTGATAAAGATAATTAGCCACG
>DTYX01001187.1 GCA_012961655.1 Candidatus Poribacteria bacterium | reverse complement strand
CAGAAAATCGTGTTAAACTTAAAAAATTTAAAAGAGCACTGTTTTCAATGAAAACACAATTTTAGATGGAGGTAAAGTAAATGCCATTTTTAAAAGACGCGGACAAAGAACATGTCAAGCAGCACTTTGAAAACCTTGATGGAAAAGTCAAGCTAATCGTTTTCACTCAAGAGATGGAGTGCATGTATTGCCAAGAGACAAGGGAACTGATGGAGGAAGTCGCTTCTCTTTCCGACAAAATCGATGTGGAGGTCTACGATTTTGTACAGGATAAGCAGAAGGTCGAGGAATACAAAATTGATAAAATCCCGGCTGTTGTAGTTGAAGGTGAAAAGGACTATGGGGTGAGGTTCTACGGCATACCGATGGGATACGAATTCATGTCCCTTGTCGAGGCGATATCTACCGTTTCAACAGAGGAATCCAATCTTTCCCAAAATACGCAGAAAGAACTTCAGAAGCTCAAGAGACCTGTGCATATACAGGTATTCGTCACCTTGACCTGTCCCTACTGTTCACAGGCGGTCAGTTTAGCCCACAAATTGGCTATAGAAAGCGACCTTATCACCGCCGATATGGTGGAATCGGCTGAGTTTCCACATCTGACGCAGAAATACAGGGTTATGGCTGTACCTAAGATAATCTTAAATGAGGAGATTCAGTTTGAAGGCGCTTTGCCTGAGACGCTGTTTGTTGAGAATGTCATGAAGACGCAAACAACATGATTGACTCAGTAACAATGTCCCGTATGTTTTGTTCCCCGAAGACCACTTCTCTTGGACGGGAAAATCGAAATGAATGTGGTGGTTCAGACGACGTGATTTGGAGAGGTAACACCCGATGCATGAAGTTGTAAAGATAATGGCTCAATATGCCGCATACTTTGCCGAAGGAGCAGCAGCCTTAATTATTATTATTGGCTCTCTGCAAGCTATTTGGATATACTTTCGACATGCTTTATTTTCAAAATTAGATTACAGAGAAATTATGCAGAGTCGAATTAAACTTGGCCATTGGCCGCTATTATAGCTATACGTACAGTTCTCAATTTCTTCCTGACGCGTGAATTAGAACAAGCGGATAAATCAATTGAAGATAGCCAATCCAGCTAGAGTAAAAAGACATCAGCTTAATACAGGATGATTTTACCGTAGAATGTATATGCGGCAGATGGGTATTGAAGGACTTGAATATGCCTTGAATGAAACGTAAAACGTAAAAAGGAGAAAATTCCTGACAATCATTAATCCCCATTCGGTGCGATGACAGCTTTCATAACTTGTAAATTCTCGACATCGTTCAAGGCAGTCTCGACTTCATCGAGGGAATATATTTTTGAGACAAATCTATGCCAGCCAAACCGTTCTCGATGTTTTGCCATCAGCCGGATAGTTTTATATAGATGGCTGTAATCAATTCCCCAAGTTCCTCTAATATCGAGATGTTTCTTATTAATTTGCCAGTGTGGGTTGATAGACACGTCTCCAGCATCGGTATATTGACCGACAATCACGTAAGTACCGTTGTCGCGCGTCATATTCATTCCCTCTGAGACTGCTTTGGGGTTGCCGGAGGCTTCTATGGTGACATCCGCTCCTCGACCATTCGTCAGCTTGAGCGCTTCGGCAATTCTCTCTCCTCCGCTTGAAGCGTCAATCGTATAATCAACTCCCAGCTGTTTTGCCATTTCCAACCGTTTCGAGGATGGGTCAACGACGATGACTTGACTGGCGCCACTGAGCATGGAAAATATTGCAGCGTTTAGCCCCACAGCTCCACTTCCTTGAACGATGACTGTGTCATCCAATTTGATGGTCGCGCGTTCGACTGCGTGCAGCGCCGTCGGCGCGCCGCACCCGCCGGCGATAAAATCAATCGGCGGAAGGTTGGATGGCAACTTGATGATTTTCACCCCTGGCTTGAGATAAATCTTCTGACTCCAGCCGCCGAGCAAACCATCTTTGACTGAATACGTGATACCATAAACCTTTCGATTTGGACATCGTGTGGTCGCTTTGGCGACCAAACAGTACCAACAGTTGTTACAGGTTTCGTGAACATCCAGAAATGTCACCATATCGCCTACTTGAAAAGGATTTCCTTCGACGTCGCAGACAGTCCTACTTATTTTCTCTATTATACCAACGTTGATATGTCCGGGGATAATTGGATAGGGGACTTCGGCAAGCTGCCCGTGAGACAAATGGACATCAGTTCCGCAGATTTCACTGTAAATAGTTTTTAACATTACAGCTCCTGCTTCAAGAGCAGGTTCCGGAAATTCCTTAATTTCAATTTTAATTTCTCCATTAACTTTGTCCATCACAGCCGCTTTAATCTTACACATATTTTTCCTCCACTCAGATTTGTAATGTAAACATATCTCTGATAAAGAACTAAGGGCATAGATGTTGGATTGGAAGGTTGGATGGATGGAAGAGGTTTCCCCATCCTTCCATCCGTTTCTATTCGCTGTCCTGCTTGAGCCACGTTTGCCGGCATGGGAGATAGAATGTGCAAAAGCCATCCAAATCACGTTTCACGTCATAGTATTTGATTTGATAAAGGAACAGATTCTTTCCATACCTTCTGTTAAGGCTTCTTCCGATACTGCCATAGATACGCGAATATATTTTCCCCCGATTTCGCCGAATGTAGTTCCAGGCGCTACGGCAACTCGTTGCTCATCGAGCAATCTATCAGCGAAAGTGTCAGCATCCATGCCTGTGTCTGTGATGTTGATTAAGATGTAAAATGCGCCGCGGGGTGTATAAGAGAATAGCTCGTGTTTTTTGAGAATGTCAATCACAATATCTCGTCGTCTACGATATGCCTCCACCATTTCTTTGATACAACTATCCGGATTCTTGAGAGCGGCTTCCGCCGCTTTTTGAGAAATAGACGGCGCACAAGAAGCATAAAATTCCTGCTGCTTTTCTAAAGCCTCTGAAATCTCGTCTGAAGCGACGACATATCCAATCCGCCAACCCGTCATAGAGTAACTTTTGGAAAAGCTGAAGAGACTCATTACACGTCCTTCAGTATCAAATCGACCAACGCTTATATGCTTTCCCTCAAAGATAATATGTTCATAGGTTTCATCGGAAAGAAGATACAGATTCTTTTTGCGGGCAAGATTCATTAAATCTTTGATAAACTTTTCTGTATAGATTGCGCCTGTCGGATTTGATGGGCTATTCAATACGATAACTTTTGTTTGAGGTGTTACTCTATCTGCAATAGCATTTATATTTGGTTTAAATTCTTCTGATTCCGCTGTCGGATAGCGCACGACAACGCCGCCATATTGCGGTACTAACATCGGGAAATTCACATATCCTGGGTCCGGCACAAGTACCTCATCGCCTTGATTGAGTAGGACAGAAAGCGAAATGGCAATTCCATAAGATGACCCTGGCGTTACAAGGATGTTATTTACTTTCGCGTTGATGCCATTTTCTCGTTTCAGCTTTTCGACGATGGATTCTCTTAGTGAAAAATAGCCCCTGTTGGGAGTATATCGAGTATAACGCCCCGCTTCATCAGTGGCAGCATCACATCCAGCTTTGATGATGTGTTCAGGGGTGCGAAAATTCGGTTGTCCCACCTCCAAATGAAGAATATCTTCGGCTGTCGCATTATCCATAATTCTTCGTATTCCCGAACGAGGCATCTGACGGACAAAATCGTTAATCGGCTTTAATTTCAATTTCAAACTCCTGTATATCTTCGCAGATTGATATAAATACGTTATGCTTACCGTTTCGTTTTCAATATGGTAACATATATACGGGCAAATCGCAAAGTTAAATTGGCTTTTCTTCTCATTGGGAATTTCTGGTCAAACCTGAAATTCCTTGACAAAAAAACGATGCTTTGATATTTAAAAAGGAACGCTATATGAACAAGGAGTAGCTTATGAAAATCAAAGAAATCCGAGCGATGCGTTTGAATATGCCGCCGCGCGAAGGTTCACGAACGCCGCCGCGTCGCCAGCCGTGGACAGCGGACGCCGAAGTTGCCAATCCGATGTCCAAATATCCTAAATATAAACGCCATCGCTCCAGTTGGATGCCTGGATGGGGTGGAGTATGTGTGAAAGTAACAGCGGAGGACGGTACATGGGGTCTGGGGCAAACATCGTTTGGCAGGCCGGTTGCGGCGATTATTGATGACCATTTCGCTCCGATGTTGGTCGGGGAAAATTGCTTTGCCATTGAGAAACTCTGGGATATGATGTTTCGGATGTCCAAACCCTATGGGTCACTCGGATTGACCAGTTGCGCCATCAGCGGGGTCGATTTAGCTCTGTGGGATTTGGTCGGCAAATTGAAGGGACAGCCAGTATACGAATTGCTCGGCGGACCTGCTAGAGAAAAGATCTTTACCTATGCGACAGGCAATGACATCGACTGGTTTCTCGAATTAGGTTTCAAGGCTGTCAAACTCGCCTGTCCTTACGGACCAGCCGATGGACTGTGGGGACTCAAAGAGAATGAGAAGCTCGTCGCGCAAACGCGTGAGATGGTCGGCGATGATGTGGAAATAATGCTGGATTGTTACATGGCGTTTGATATCGATTATACCATTCGACTGGCTCAACGCCTGCGTCCTTATAAACTCAAATGGATTGAGGAATTTTTGATTCCGGAGGATATAGATGGGCACGTCGCTGTGCGTCAGGCAGTCAATTGGGTCTCACTTGCCAGCGGCGAACACGAATACACCCGCTGGCCGTTCAAACAGTTAATCGAAAAACGGTGCCTGGACATCCTTCAGCCGGACATCCACTGGGTCGGCGGATTGAGCGAATGTGTCAAGATTTGCCATATAGCAGATGCCGCTGGGCTCACCGTGATTCTGCACGGCGGCGGAGGCAACCAGTATGGGTTGCACCTGACTTATGCAATGCCCAATAGTCCCTGGGCAGAATACTTTATCGCCTCACCACCGGGCGTGCCGTTGGCAGAGGGAAAACTCCCTTCGGCATCTATCCCAAAGGATAGTTTCATTGTACCCAATGATGCACCAGGATTTGGATTGGGAATTGAAGAGGAATGGTTGGTCCCTTTTTGGGAATAAAAGACTTTAAACATAAATGAAGATAAGCCCAATGGTTTCAGCGTCGGGCTTTACCCCATTCGTCTCAACTATTTCGCTATCAGCATTTTCCTAATAGTGGTAAAATCTCCTGCTCTTAGCTGATAGAAATATACGCCGCTGGCTAATTGTTCACCAGCTCCGTTTTTGCCATCCCAGTAAGCGGCTTCTTCTTTTGTTTGCCCATCCACTCCTGCTATTTTGCTTCCTTTGTTGCTACGTATGCGCTCCCATGCCATCCTTAGGAAAATAGACGCATCCCAGGTAGATAATATAAGCTAGCACCGGATACTATCGAGGTTCTTCAAGCCAAACATGAAGTAACCCATGAGTACAATGTGCAGCATGGTTCCATTGATGGCTTCTGTGGCCGCATTTTTTACGCCCGATTTCATCTTTATCTATTTTGGACTTATCGCGCGGAATCGGGAGATGAAGATGGCTATTTCCGCACGGTTCTTTTATAATTTCCGGAATTGCAAAACCTGGAAGATATCGACTGCAAATCGATCGCGTTTCTTATCGGTCAATACGTTATCCTAAGGACACAAACTATTATCTGAAAAAAGACGAAGTGTGGATATTAGTTAGGTTGACACTTCCAAAGCTCCCCCAAAAGGTGTGTATTTTAAATATTGCGTCATTGCGTTGGGTTTGGTAAAATATACCATATGCCATCCAAAGATAGGGGGCGTTGAATGCGCCAGGGAGATTCACTACTGGGGGTATAATTAGTACCCTCAATAAGAGCATTCTAAAATATGTCCCCAATCAGGACATACGGGGCATGTTGATAGCCTCAAACTCAATTCAACAAAACGGAGGATAAAGACATGATGAGGTTCACAGCAGCATTAACCTTATTTTTGCTTTTGGCTAGTACAGCAACAATCGCAACAGCAGACATCTTCAGCTATTTAGAAATTGAAGATGGCGCATACAAATGGGAGCTTGTGTCCCAAAAGGATTTGGGGAATGGAATTACAGGTTATGGACTGAACCTGACTTCGCAGATTTGGCAGGGAATAACGTGGCAACATAGGCTGAATATCATACTGCCCAAAGACGTTGAAAGCCCCACCATCGCTTTGCTTTTGATAACGGGAGGGAGTTGGACCAATCAAGACAGGTGGGAAAAGGAAGAGACTGAGTATGGCAGTTTGATAGCCAGCGCAATTGACGCCCCTGTAGCCGTGCTTCATGACATCCCCTATCAGCCTCTTTTCGACAAGCTGAAGGAGGACGACCTGATTTCGTTCACGTTCTCCAAGTATCTTTTAACAGGCGACGATACGTGGCCGCTTCTTCTGCCGATGACAAAGGGAGCGGTTAAAGCAATGAACGCCGTGCAAGAGTTTGCCAAAGCCAATCTCGGCGTAGAAGTCAACGGATTCGTCGTTACAGGCGCATCTAAGCGTGGATGGACAACGTGGTTCACAGGAGTAGTGGATAAACGTGTGAAGGCAATTGCTCCGATGGTCTACGATAACCTCGGTCTTGAAAACCAGATGAAACACCAGTTAGAGGCTTGGGGAAAGTTCAGCGAGCAAATCAAAGAATACACTGAACGTGGGCTACCGCAAAAGCTACTTGAAAATAATTCAGAAAGCGATAAGCTTGTTTCCATTGTTGACCCGTTCACTTACGTGGATAAAATCACCGTCCCTAAGCTATCTATCATTGGAACTAATGACAGGTATTGGCCTCTCGACGCGCTGAACATCTATTGGGATAGCCTAGTCGGGGAAAAATATATCCTTTACGTTCCAAACTCCGGACATGGCCTTGAGGATATCTCTCGCGTGATAAGCGACATTATATGCTTTTCACTGAAAGCCAGCGGGAAGTTGAGATTCCCAAAACTTATATGGGGATTTGATGAAAGCGATGAAGCCGTGAAACTCAGCGTCTCATCGGATATTAAACCTGAAACTGTCTCAGCATGGGTCGCTAAATCACCAACGAGGGACTTCCGCGACGTCAGGTGGGAGGAGTCTTCTATGACACTTCAGAACGGAAGCTATTTTTACAAACTTGAAAAACCGGATAATCTTTTCGTCGCTATTTTCGGGGAGGCAGCCTATTTAAAGGATGGTAAAAAGTTCTACCTTTCGACCAACGTTAAAATATTCAAATAACCATACACACTTTTCACCAGACGAAGATGACTAAGGTTTCGATACATCCTCGGCTACTCAATCCACGGCCTGCGATGCGATAATGGCAGGGATATCCCTGCCATTTTTTGTTCTCATTTCCGACCGAACTTCAATAGAAATTCCCTTTATGAAAGGGTTTTGAAAGGGAAAACTTGCAATCACACAGAAAAAAT
>DTYX01001186.1 GCA_012961655.1 Candidatus Poribacteria bacterium | reverse complement strand
GCTACGTTTGTTTAGTAACCAACCAAGATTTATTTCACAGAGCACTAAATTTCGGATTAAATTTCATTGGAGGAGATTAAATGACAAAGATTACGAAGATACACGCCAGAGAGATTTTAGATTCGCGTGGCACGCCCACCGTGGAAGTCGAAGTTACTGTAGAATCCGGCGCTATTGGCCGGGCGGCAGTGCCATCGGGAGCGTCAACAGGTACACTTGAAGCGCTCGAACTACGTGATAACGATGAGGAACGTTATTTAGGCAAGGGAGTTACACAAGCCGTCAGAAATGTGAATCGTAGGATTGCCAAGGAATTAATCGGATTAAACGCCTTAGACCAGGTTGCAATCGATAAAAAAATGGTCGATTTAGATGGCACGGAGAATAAGGAGAGACTGGGCGCGAACGCTATCTTGGGGGTATCAATGGCTGTCGCCAAAGCCGCGGCGGCGACCCTTAAAATGCCATTGTATCGCTATCTCGGCGGGGTGAACGCCAAGGAACTGCCAGTGCCGATGATGAACATTCTCAACGGCGGCAAGCATGCTGACAACAATGTCGATTTGCAAGAATTTATGATTATGCCCGCTGGCGCTAAAAGTTTTTCGGCAGCATTGCGGATGGGCGCGGAGATCTTTCATAGTCTCAAAAAGGTCCTAAAAAAACGGGGTTTGAGTACTTCGGTCGGCGACGAAGGCGGATTTGCGCCTGACTTAAATTCCAATGAGGAAGCGATTTTGGTCATACTCGAAGGAATCGAACAGGCGAAATACATCCCAGGCGAAGATGTCTTCATCGCGTTAGACCCTGCAGCCAGCGAATTTTACGAAAACGGAACGTATGTCCTAAAAGCTGAAAGCGCGCTGGGAAAATCGTCTGAGGAGATGGTGGCGTTTTACGCGAATTTAGTGCAAAAATATCCCATTATCTCCATCGAAGATGGCATGGCTGAGGAAGATTGGGATGGCTGGAAAAGGCTGACAGATTCTATCGGTAGAAAAGTGCAGTTAGTCGGCGATGATTTGTTTGTGACAAATACCAAACGCTTAAAGCGGGGCATCGAACGCGGAGTATGCAATTCCATTTTGATAAAAGTCAATCAAATCGGAACCTTGACTGAGACTCTGAATGCGATAGAGATGGCAAAACGCGCCAAATACACCGCAGTTGTCTCCCACCGTTCAGGCGAAACAGAGGATACAACTATCGCTGATATCGTCGTCGCGGTCAACGCCGGACAGATTAAGACCGGGTCACTCTGTCGAACGGATAGAATCTGCAAATATAACCAACTGCTGCGTATCGAAGAGGAGTTGGGAAGCGCGGCGATGTTTCGCGGGAAAGATGTATTCTATAATCTCGCTTGACTAGTCCCCGCCGTATAACAGCAAGGATAATGCACGAGAACAGAGACGCTACCTCCGAGGTGCAATCTAATGAGCATAAAATCAGTGTCGATTATCATGCTTTTGTTTTTTCTATATGTTTTCCCATACATTCTCAACCTTATTTCTGTTCTGAATATTCTCCGCGCCCGATATGAATATTCGATTTATATTGTAGTAGTGCATTGTGAAATAAATCGTGATTGGTTCTAAGTTCGGCAATTCCGTTTTTTGACGC
>DTYX01001185.1 GCA_012961655.1 Candidatus Poribacteria bacterium | reverse complement strand
CCGAACAAATTCTTGTATCCAATAATAAAAGAGAATATGCGCCTAAGAAGCGTAAAGCTGTTCAATCTGGTATTCATGATTCAAGGTATAACGCTATTGTTCAGGCAATCGAGAAGGCAAATTCGTCGATTGTAAATATTAGTTCCATACATGTCGAAAAGATCGACCCATGGTTCGATTTATTCCGCATACCATTTGAGATTCCACGACGGCGAGAATACCGAGGCTTAGGCTCAGGGATAATTTTTGATACAAACGGGTATGTCCTTACTAATCAACACGTGATAGAAGATGCGGATGTCATCAAAGTTGTCCTCAATGATGGGCGCGAATTTGAAGCTGAATTAGTCGGGGAAGATTCGTTATCCGACATCGCTGTCTTGAGGATAAACGCGACGAATCTTCCCCAAGTAGAATTTGGCAATTCCGATGACCTGTTAATTGGTGAATGGGCAATTGCTATTGGCAATCCTTTTGCAACCTTCGTCAAGGACCCCAAGCCGACAGTCACAGTCGGGGTTATTAGCGCTACTAATCGAGCCCTTCAGAGTAGGGATAGAATCTATCGAAATATGATTCAAACAGATGCTTCGATTAATCCAGGCAATAGCGGAGGGGCGCTGGTAAATTCTTTCGGACAAGTAATTGGCGTCAATACCGCCATCTACTCGACCAGCGGCGGCTCGCAAGGAATCGGTTTTGCCATTCCGATAAATATCGCCAGACGGGTTATAGATAAATTGGTAAATTACGGCATAGTTGTTGAACCTTGGATAGGACTGGAGTACCAGGAGTTGACCGAGGAGATAATTCAGTACATGAAACTGAAAGATGTCACCGGTCTTATCGTTACGAAAGTTATTAAGAACAGCCCAGCGCAAAAAGCTGGAATGAAAAAGATGGATATTATCGAAGCTATCGATGGTCAGGATATTCACACCATCGATGATGCGGCGGGAATTATCCGGTTGTTGAAAATCGGTGAAACCGTAACTTATGATATTATCCGAGATGGCAAAAAAAATCAGGTGGATATATTCATCGAACAGTTAATTGATAGCTACACCGCCTGGGGGATAACGGTTAAGCCCCTTACTCCCAGTCTTGCGAAACAATATCGTAACAAAGGTGTTATTATATCTGACATCAAACGAAATAGTCCCTTAGGGCGAGCAGGATTGAAAAAGGGTGACCTCATTTATGCGATTTCAAACTATCGTATCAGTTCACTTTCAGATTTTGCCACCCTAGCTAAGAGAATCCGAAGCAATCAGCGAGTCCGAATCTATTTCGAGCGCGATAATGAGGAATATATCCTTAGAATTACATTGTAACATAAGGAGTTTTAAAAATGCGAAATTATATTCCATTAGTAGTTGTCCTGGTAATATGTCTAGCCTTTGCCGGCGGATATTTTGCTTTCAAAAGTAGCCAACCTGCCGTGGATGCCATAGGTGAGAGCGAGGAAGTCAGAGATTTAAAGGATAGAGCTCGTGCGTATGCCGATGCAAATGAATATGAACAGGCAATCGAATACTACACGGAAGCTTTGAAGATGCGTCCTGATGATGCCTACCTTCATAATGACTTAGGCGCCGTGTATCACAATATGGGTATAGATGCAGCCGGCGAAACATGGCCTAGCTGGGAGGAAGACCTGACGGATATGACCCCTGTTACTGCGTTGCAGCAACTCAAACAGGCTTTATCGGAAGTCCAATCGGGAGTTATCGTAATGACGGTGAATAGCAAGAAAGTAATGGATACATTGGCGAATCACGCGCGCGCGTCTGGCTGTTATGTTTATATAGAACATCACCAAAGAACTTCTGATATGAACATTATCAAAGGTAAAACGAGGGAGGCATTTCGTAAAGCGGAATCTGAACTCCTCAGAGCCAAAGACCTCAAACCGCGATATTCCGCCGCCTATCAAAACCTCGGTTCCTTATACTATAGAATGGGACGTCAGAAAGATGCTGTCATTATGTGGAAATCTGCCCTTGACCTGGAACCAACTAATAAAAAATTGCGCCAATATTTGCAACAATATGATTTGACTTTGTCCCAATAGTTACTGGTGAGAGCCCTTTCGCTTCCATTCTACTTTTCCCGCCTCCATAAATCTTTCCCACTACTGAAAGGCACACGATAATGAATGGATTAGACAAAATCCTGCGACAGATGAGCGCCATTGAGATATTAAAGCAGGCAATAAGCTTATATAAACAGAACTTGCTTAAATTTCTCGGGGTTGTCCTGCCAGGTGTCCCAATAATTATTTTTTGCATCCTTATCCTCACTGGAAATATCTTTACCATCTCATCAGCGCCAATGCCCAAAGCAGGGGAAATGCCGACTGAGGCTGTCTATAAAATGGTTCCCATTATGATGTTAATTTTCTTTCTCATGTACTTTTTCTCTACCATAGTTGCTGCCGCTGGGATGATTGTGATATCCGAATCGATTCTGGGACGGGAGATTAAAATTGTAGACGCATATCAAAAGATACGGAAGCGGATATTTCCTCTGCTGGGAGCTATAATTCTGACTTCTGTGATTATAGGCTTAGCTACAACTTTAGGACTGTTTCTTTGCATTCTACCGGGAATTGTTGGGTGGGTTTATCTATCGGTCAGGTTCGGCTTTATTGCCCAAATTGTGATGCTTGAAGGCGAAGGCGGCATGGGGGCGATGAAATGCAGCCGCACATTGATAAAAGAAGATTCGCGGAAATCCTTGATGGTCATCGGCTCAGTTATGGCTGCAACATTAATCGCCTGGGTATTTTTAGTTGCTGGAAATGTGATGGCAACACTATTCAACATGGTCATGTTAACCCCGCTCGGAAACCTGCTCTCAATATCCGCATTAATACTGATAGAACCGATAAGATTTACGGCAGCAACTCTACTATATTATGACCTGCGCATCAGGAGAGAAGGATTCGATTTAAACATTTTGGCGGAAGAGTTATCCGCTGAAATATAAATTTTGGTGCAATTACTGCATTGTTAAATATATTT
>DTYX01001184.1 GCA_012961655.1 Candidatus Poribacteria bacterium | reverse complement strand
TATTCTTTGCGTTAAGTTCCTTTTTTTGGGTCCATCAACAAGTTTGTAACACCATCGCGCTGATTTTATCTTTGCGCGTGATGATGCTATTCGGTAGTTTGGGGTTTCAATGGATTCTCTGTCCAAAATGCCAACAGGATTGGGAAAAACAAAATTTCCTCGACTTTCCCGCGCCAGTATACCGGGAGCAAAATTGCGAACATGCTTAAAATCCGCGCGGGGGTTCTTAATATCAAATCCACATATCGAAGTTACCGCTTTCTGGCGTAATGAATGGGGTTCGATGGCGGCAGAGATGGGCGAGAAGCTAATTTTCAAACGCGGTTGACACTTCCGCTAACTTTTCCTCATCTACCTCCATGCCCAACCCTGGGCCTTCAGGCACAATCAGATAGCCATCTTCATACTGAACCCGTTCTTTGACGACATCTTTTATGTAGAGTCGTCCACCCGCCGCGTCGGAGGGGAAATCGAGATTGGGAACAGATGCGCCTAAATGTGCTTGAGCGGCGGTTCCGATGCTCAACTCCTGCGTTGTGCCGATGAGCATCTTTATTCTTAGGGCTTCGGCGAGCGCAAATACTTTTTGGGCGTGTCTGATTCCGGCTGATACAACGGCGACGTTGAAGATATCCACCGCGTCTTTCTGCGCTAATTCAAGCGCATGGCTGAACCCACCTGTATGTTCGCTTATCGGCAGATTCACCGCGGCGCGGACGCTCGCTTTGCCTTCGATATCTCGGCACGGGCTTTCGACCATCATAAAGCCGTATTGTTCAAAACGGTTGATAACTTCAATCGCCTCGCCGGGCTGATACGCTCCACTCATGTCCAACGATTTGAACTTCACTTTATCGCCATAAGCATCGCGCACTCCCTTGAGAAACATCTCAGCGCCTTCGACGTGCCGGCCTGGATAAAAACGGAACAGGTCGAAGCCATGTTTTTCCATGATGCGGCCAACTCGCTCGACATTCTCCTCCGCCACCTTCCGGTCGGGGCAGCCAAAGATGGGATAGCAGACCTTAAATTTTTTCCGATAAGGTCCACCCAATAGTTTATAGACCGGTACATCCAGCGATTTGCCTTTGATGTCGAGAACCGCCATATCTATGCCCGCACCGAAGATGCCGCCCAACTTTCGCACTTGTTCATCAATCTTCTGCATATCGTACACATCCACACCGCCTAAATCAGCGTTGAGATTTTGCGACATCGCCTCAACATCGGGCATTTTACTGAGATGACCCAAATCCGACATTTCGCCGATACCTGTGATGCCATCATCCGTGCACATTTTTACGATAATGTGCGGAGACATCGACCCCGCCTCACGCGGTGTCTGGACCGGAAATAACTCAATTTTTGTAATCTTCATTTTATCGCCTCCGTGTGGAGCAGGTTTCCAACCTGCCTGCCCCACTTGTTCTCATTTTGCGCTCATTCTTAATATGAGCCATCATGGCTATACAGGGAAAATTTTCAAGAGCGATTTTATCATAGCACAGATGTACCTATTCCGCAATGGGAAATTTTCTTTGCTAAGACAAACAGAGTTTTCGCACTAAATGTCGTGGATTTACCAATCCACGGTGAGCAGCACGGGCCGTTCCTGCTGGCTTATTTACGCCAACTAGTGCACTAGTGTACTGTTAAGTAAGTTCTGATAGTTTTAGGCAAAATCTTCAGCCACGGATTAACACCGATTAAACACAGAAACCACAGATT
>DTYX01001183.1 GCA_012961655.1 Candidatus Poribacteria bacterium | reverse complement strand
TTTTCCTCCTCTGGCTTTGGATAATCGATATAGATATTAAACATAAATCGGTCTAACTGCGCTTCGGGCAGGGGATATGTTCCCTCCTGTTCAATTGGATCTTGAGTCGCCAAAACGAAAAAGGGTAAGTCCAATTGATAGGTTTCGCCGCCAACGGTAATTTTATACTCCTGCATGGCTTGCAAAAGTGCAGCCTGCGTTTTGGGAGGCGTTCTATTAATCTCATCAGCCAAAACGATATTCGCAAATATGGGACCGGGCATAAATTTAAAAGTTCTCGCGCCCGTGTTAATATCTTCCTGGATGATATCGGTTCCGATGATATCCGCCGGCATTAAATCCGGCGTAAACTGAATCCGATTAAATTTCAAATCCAAAATCTGCGCTAAGCTATTAATCAACAATGTCTTCGCCAGGCCGGGAACTCCTATGAGCAGACAATGCCCCCTGGAGAAGAGGGTGATAAGTAATTCATCTATAATCTCCTGCTGACCAATTATAACCTTCCGGATCTCTTTTATAAGCTTCTCTCTGGCATTATTGAGAAATTCCGCCGCTTTTAAATCTTCATCTTTGACATCTATGTTTACCTTTTCCTCATTCAAAGTGATATTCTCCCGTAAAATGTAATACGTAAAAATCGGAATGATATATTATACACAATCATCAATGCCAAGGTCAACAATAAAAGTTGTTTGTTTTTTAGTTTGTGCTAAAATATCTCAAGTTAATTGACTACACTTATAACATTTATCAGCAGTTACTGAAAACAGCCCAAAAAGGTGAATGAATTATGTCAAATGAATTAAAAGTAGGATTTGTCGGCGCGCCTCGAGCGTCGGGTTTTATCGGGACTTTTCAGGCGGTAACCGAAACAATGCCGATTGCATTATGCGATATCAGATCGGAAATTTTAGAACAGGTTGGCGACCGGTTTTCAATCGAGCAACGATATACCGACTATGAAAAGATGGTCGGGGCCGACCTTGACATCATCGTCGTGATGACGCCGATGCCGTTGCATGTGCCGCAGGCGGTGATGGCGCTCAGAAGCGGCAAGCATGTGTTGTCTGAAGTGCCCGCCGCTACGGACTTGGAGCAGTGTTGGCAATTGGTCAGCGCAGTTCGTGAAAGTGGCAAAAAGTATATGATGGCTGAGAATTACACCTATCTGAAGCCGAATGTCCTCGTCCGCGAGTTAGTTCGACGCGGCTTATTCGGCGAGGTATACTTCGGAGAAGGTGAATACGTCCATGAACTGAAAGGATTAAACGAGATAACAGTTTGGCGTCGAAAGTGGCAGACGGGACGCAACGGCAACACTTATCCGACTCACAGCCTCGGGCCACTGCTTCAGTGGTTCGATGACCGGGTAGCCACCGTCTCCTGTTTCGGCAGCGGACATCACTATAAAGACTCGCGCGGCGATTACTACGAAAATGAGGATACCACTTTGATGCTCTGCAAGATGCAGCGAGGCGGGCTAATCAAAATCCGACTCGATATGCTCTCCAATCGGCCGCATAACATGACCTACTACTCGCTGCAAGGCGCCAAAGGTTGTTACGAAGCTTCGCGGGGCTTTGGCGATAGCCCAAAGATTTGGTTAGCGGACTACTCAGACAACCCCAATCAGTGGCGTTCTCTCTGGGATTTTGAGGAGGAATTCATACCCGAAATCTGGAGAAATCCACCAGAGGAAGCGTTGCGCGCAGGACACGGGGGCGGGGACTACTTTGAAGTGCGTGGTTTCATAGATTCCATCGTCAATGACACCAAGCCGCCAATCGACGTATACGAAGCGCTGGACATGACAGCACCTGGCTTAGTCTCAGAGGAATCCATCAATAACGGCGGCATCCCCTTGCCTGTGCCGGATTTTCGGACAATTCAACATTTTCCTGATGATTTGCCAGAACCGTTGCGGGAAAGTTCTATAATTTCGGTAACTCTATAATTCTTTATTGTACCTTATTCTATGTAAAAACTCAAGGTTGAAACCAATGTCGCAGTGTCGAGTGCGCTACATAATTTTAAAGCCAAAAAATTAGGAAGCGCTCCAGTGGCAGTGCCAAATTTTAACGGAAATAAAAGCGCGTTATGCAACAATCTCAGTTAAATCGGGAATGAGCTAAGAATGCTAACTCATTCCCATTGATGAAACTACAAATCTACGGCTTTACCAGTCTCGAATGATTTGCTGGCTGCCATCGTAATTTTAAAGGTTTCAAGCGCATCGCTATATGGCGAGAGAATCTTTTTTGAATCGCCTTTTTTAACCGCGTCGATAAAAACTCTATCTCGGTCAAAGCCCTGACCTTTTAGCTCCTCAGTCTGGCCTTTGCGATTGACCGTGGAACCGCCGCCGATTTGGATGACAAGCCCGCGACAGAATACTTCCAGATGTACGCGTCCAAAACCTTCCATTGCGCACGCGGAAGCGATATTGGCAACTGCGCCGTTTTTGAATTCTATATTTACCATGCTAATATCGTCCACATCGTAATCGGGGATATCTGTCATGCTGCCTCGCGCAGCGACGCCATGCACAGTTTTAGCGTCGCTACCGACGAGATAGCGGCAGATGTCGAAAATATGCGTGGTTTGCTCGACATGCTGTCCACCAGATTCCGCACGAACCCGCCACCAATGAACGCCCGGCATTCCACCCATCCAGTAACCCAGCGCGCCCAAGATTTTTTCTCCACTCAGAATTTCCTTCGCTTTTTGGGCATCACCGCCATATCGCCAATGATAGCCGACGCTTGTGATAACACCGCTACGTTGAACATAGTCATTGATGATAATGGCCTGTTCAAGTCTCACAGCAATAGGCTTTTCGATAAACATCGGAATTCCATTCTCGCAAGCGATTCGTTCCTGTTCGCCATGCGCGAACGGCGGTGTGCAGATATATACCGCGTCGAGTTCTTCTTTATCGAACATCTCACTAAAATCTGTATATGGCGTTCCTCCATATTTCTTGGCGCGTTCCGCCGCTTTCCCTTCGACGATATCACACATTGCGGTAAATTCAACATCATCGAAAGTCTGGAGATTCTTCATGTGGGCGCCTGCCATTCCACCTGTACCAATAAAACCAAGCCTTACTGCCATTTCTTCCTCCTATTTTATACTAAAAACAGTGTTTAAAGACGTTAGCCATGACTTTTCAGTCTAGTACATTCTGAAAATCTAGACTGCGAGATATTATAGCATCGAATTTTAAGGATATCAAATTTTTTCAATTAAAATCAGACAGGAGACATTTGGGGGAAATTAGAAGTATTAGCTGGTAAAGAGTCTTGTGATATGTTATAATACTTCAATTTTAACTGGTAATCTATTATTGTAAAGACAGTATTTACTCTAATTTAATTTTTGCGGTTATTGAAAAGTGTATGGGGGAATAGATATGAAGAAAATAGAAAGAATTTTAATTGCTACTGATTTCAGTATCTCTTCACGAGCCGCAACGGAGGTGGGAATTTCTTTAGCGAAGCAATTTGATTCTACCTTGACTTTTCTACATGTTGTTATACCTGCGCCAGCGCTCTACTCTTCTCCTTCGGAAGGCGCTTTAAAACGGCGTGCGGCAGAACGATTTCAACTATTAAAAGCGAGACTCGCACAGTAATCTAGTAGTGTTCAAGCCCCATACCAGTGCTCTGCCAAATGGGGATTGCGCTTTTGGGGGTTGTGAGGCTTGAATTGTAGGGTTAAACTATTTAATCAGCGCTAACTTTCCAGACTTTCGCTGTCCATTCGCTTCCAAGACATAGATATATATTCCGCTGGCAACTTCTGACGCCGCGTTATTCAAGATGTGCCACTCTTTTTTACCTCTATCCGCATCCTCCACTTTGAGTTGTTCAATGAGAGCGCCTGTGATGCTGTAGATGGAGATGAAAGTATCATTTGGAAGGTTTGCGAAGATGACTTTCCCTGTATGATGTTCATTCGGTCTGATGGGATTTGGATAGACGATGGCTTTGGACAAATCTGTGGGAATTGTCGGTGTCTCTTCAATTGGGACAGTAATACTTTGTGAACTATATTTGGCGGAGATTAAAATTCTGTCGGTATCGCGAATATTAAGCGCTACAACATCGTAATCTCTTCCAGGCAATAGTATTCCTTCATCAAAGGCTAAAATCACTCGCTTATCAGACTTATCAAGCAAAGCGGAGGAAGGCTTCTGTTCAATATTTGTCCCTTTTTCTCTCACGAAATATTGTACGGAGTCCTGAGCTGATGACCCCATCGGTTTGTCAAATTTCAGTATCACCCGATTGGGGGAGAAATATTCCGCTGCTATCAGTCTCGGTGGAGTATCGGGTTTGGCGTAGGCTTTTGAGGAGAGTTTTGTTTCCACGCCTGTTGATGTTACCGCAGAGACTGCATACCAATATGTTACGCCTTTAGTCAAGCCCCTATCGATAAATTCGGTTCGCGATACATCTTGGGTGATAACTTTCAGTTGTTTTTCGTCAGTGCCTCTATAAATATTGTACGACAAAGTTTCCACATCGGCAAAACTTTCCCAACCCAGATATACGGAAGATTCTCCCAGCGGGATAGCGACGAGACTCCAAGGCTTGAATAGCGCCGTCGCTGTATCCCATTCGTAAATGGCGAAGCGCTCCGCTTCATTGAAAAATAGTTCGCCAAATCCATTGCCATCAGTATCGGCAATCAATGGTATATTGCTACTGACATTATGATGCCATATAGGGGCATAAGTTTTGCCATCATATTTGAAGACGTAAAGATTCGGCCAGGCGGATATCACCGTTTCATTTTGTCCATCGCCATCGACATCGCCGCTTGTAACGCCGTTACCACCTGGGCGGATGAACATGATTTCCCGCCTCCAGACAGGTCGGTATGAATCATCTCCATCGGTTTTAAAAATCTCATATATCCACCGTCGGCGGGCAAATCCGAATTCTGAATCCTCTATTTTGCCACCGACGATGAATTCCGCTTTACCATCGCCGTCAAGGTCATTTGCATCTAAATAGTAGGCGGATTTTGCCTCTGCAATTGGCGCGAGTTGACCTTGCCATGTCTGTCGGAAGCGATAGCCGCCAATATGTTCGTAAATGAATAAGTCGGCATCTTCGTCGCCGGCCATGATTTCTGTGCGGCCATCGCCATCGAAATCAGCAATTGCGAAAGCTGTTCCCAAGTCATTAAATCCCTTCGTTGGATTCTCCAACAGCGCCACATTTTGATAGGAATTATCCTCTATTGCCGTGTAGATGGCGATTGCATTCGTCTCATCGTATCGCGAAATAATTTCAGGTTTGCCGTCATGGTCTAAATCGACTATTTGTCCGCCCCAGATTCCTTCCATCTGCCAAATTTTGTTGCTAGGGTATAACTTTCCCGGCCGGCATTCCACTAAGAATGTCCGTTCTTCATCGTTCCCTAAAATCTCCAGCAGCCCGTCTCCGTCCGTATCTCCCACACCCCAGGGAAAATATCTGTCCTGGCTGGTAAAAACCAATTCGTAATTGCCCAAATCCCCCCGGCCCCCTTTATTAAAGGGGGAGGAATCGTTGCGTTCGTAAATTTTAACAGGCGCGTAACCGGCGCCACCTGTTTCCATGCCGACTATCTCTAACTGACCATCCTGGTCAAAATCCGCGTTCGCGGTTGCTATGTGCATTGCGGGCAAATCAACGGAGATGCTATGGAAACCATTCGGAGTAATTGTCGCATTGGTCACTTCCGCTCGATAGTAAGAGCCATTATTGTCGTCAATTGTCTCCAGACCGGCGACGTTACGGGATTGCACATAATATTCATATTGTCCCGATGGGACGCTGCTGGAAAGAAACAGAAGTTGCTTATCGCCGGTGAAACCTGTATTTAACGGCGCAAACGGCGCCAACCCCATGACCCGTCGATAGTAGACATCGCCGTAAGTCACATCGTCAGTATGCCATAATATAGCGGTGGTGTAATGATTTCCGTTCAACCAAACTTCTGCTCTGACATCGGTAATCTTCGGCGCTGAATGGTCAATTG
>DTYX01001182.1 GCA_012961655.1 Candidatus Poribacteria bacterium | reverse complement strand
TTTTCCTGAGGACGGGTTTACGAAATATATTCTTTTCATGATTGTCTCCGTTTTTTTAGAGAGATGGAAGAAGGAACGGGAAAATGCTTCCTTCATTATCTTCAAGTTCTGTACGCGGCGTTGATTTTCACATAATCGCAGGAAAAATCGCACGTCCAGATGGTCGCCTCCGCATCGCCCGCGTGTAAATCCAAGATGATACTTAATTCATCAAGTTTGAAAATCTCCTTCGCTCTCTCTTCGCTGAAACCCGCGTCCACGCCCGCTTTGACCAGTTGTAAATCGTTCATCCAGACATCGACGTCGCTCAACTCGAACTCTGCGCCTGAATAACCCAGAGCGCATACGATTCTGCCCCAGTTGGCGTCCATGCCGAAGATAGCTGTTTTGACCAGGTTCGATTCGGCGACGGCGCGGGCGGCTTTCTCGGCGTCCTCAAAATTTTTCGCGCCTTTGACAACCACTTTTATCAATTTCGTCGCCCCTTCGCCGTCTTTAGCAATCATCTTAGCCAGCTCCAATGTGACATAATCCAAGCCGGCGCAAAATTGATGATAAGCGGAATTCTTCGCGGTAATCTTCGGATTGCCCGCCATGCCTGTCGCTAAAATTAAAACGGTATCATTAGTGCTCATATCCCCATCCACCGTCATCATATTGAACGACTTATCGACAGCATCGCGGAGCGCAGTCTGTAGCAGTTCTGGCGCGATATTTACATCCGTTGTGAGAAATGCCAGCATCGTTGCCAGATGCGGTCGAATCATCCCCGAACCTTTGGCGACGCCGCCGATTTTTACGGGAAATTCCCCCTGCCCCCCCTTTCCAAAGGGAGAAGAAGCGACCTCGATTTCAACGGCAATCTCCTTGGGCGCTAAATCAGTCGTCATGATTGCCAGCGCGGCGTCATGTCCGCCATCTGAACTCAATGATTTCGCCGCTAATTTAATTGCTGCTTCAATTTTGTCCATCGGCAGACGTTTTCCAATGACCCCCGTCGAAGCGACCAGAACTAATTTTTCGTCGATACCCAATTCATCGGCGGTTATCTTCGCCATGTTATAAGCATCCACCATGCCGCCTTCTCCGGTGCAGGCATTTGCGTTGCCCGAATTGGCGACGATTGCTTGAGCTATGCCGTCTTTGAGATGTTCTTGGCAGACATAAATAGGCGCCGCTTTGGCGCGGTTGATTGTAAATACTCCCGCTGCAGCGACCGGCTTCTCCGCAACGATTAGCGCAACTTCCTTTTTGTCCTTAATTTTTATTCCCGCTTGTACACCGGATGCCTTAATACCAGGTACAGCGGTTACGCTTCCGTCAATCTGCTTCATTCTTTCCCTCCTAATTCTGAGATATCTCATAAGGATAACGGTTATGCCTAAATCTTCCGGTTGACCGGTTGGACAGGTCGGCTCACCTGATTAACAAAAGTCTTCGCGTTGCACTAAAGGAACCTGCAAACATCTGACAAAAATACACACCACTTGCTACGTTTTGACCTGCATCGTCTGTCCCGTCCCATACTACCGAGTGGGTGCCGGCGGGACGATTTCCATCCACGAGGGTTCGGATAAACTGGCCCGTCAGCGCGTAGATGGACAACCGGACGAGACAAGTCTGAGCCACCTGATATGTAATCGTCGTCTGTGAGTTGAAGGGATTGGGGTAATTTTGGGACAGACAGAAATCCCTGGGCTTTTCCAGGGACCTCTTTTGACCCTGCTCTTTCTGGGGTTCTGAATCATCGATTCCCGCCGGAGTCCCTGTTCTCAACTCATAGACCATCTTATTGGCCATATCGACAGCTTGTAGAGCAAGGTTTTTTGAATAGTCAGTCAAAAACAACTTTGCCAAAACTTTGTCCTTTGAAAACAGTCTAAGAGCCTCTCCTTCAACAGCCGATTGATTTGCAAAGACGCTCGCTTCAAAATTGTCAAAAACCGCTCGCACTCTGTTCATAGAAATTTGGTAGTCCTTATTTACCAAGTCCTGCAACGTCTTAAATGCCCACCAGGCAAATCCCCCCTTATCCCCCCTTTGGAAAAGGGGGGTAGGAGGGATTTCATAATCAAACGTTCCTGCTGGTGGATTAAAGTGAAAAGATAGTGTCAAATGTTCTGCTAAATCTACCGGTTTATAGTAGATTTCAGGGGTTTCCGTAATTCCCACATACCAAGGAATAAGAACGCCAGAGCAAGGTTCAGCCGAAGTGCGCCAATAGATACACCCGATTTCTGGCGGCAGCCAATTTCTCAACTGGAACACAGCAGCCTCCTGTGTCTGAGGTCCACAAATCGTTCCTCTGGGACCGTGATATCTTAATATATTTACTACGTCTTTCACACTGAGTTTGTGGTCGGGCTTGACGGAGAAGGGAAGTTGTTCCTCTGGGAGTAACTTAATATTCTTGCCAGTCACAAGACTTTGTCCTTGCCGCTGACGTATGTCCCATCCATCCCATAGGTTGTATGCCGCCCTGAAACTGAATGGCTTGCCACTTTCGGGGTTGAACCAGCCCCTCTTTATCGCGTAGTCAACAATATCCGGCGCCCCCATAAAGTTGTCCGAATCGTTCAGGTCAATTGAAGATATTATGTGCACATTGGGAAGCAATGCTACTTCATCATCAGGGACCCTTTGCGCCACCCAGTGTTTACCTCTAACTATGGATAGTAGCCAAGCCTCGTTCGCATCCGCTATTGTAAGCGTGCGCCCTGAAGCGGCATACCCGAACCGGTTGAGCAATTCTCCAGCAATCTGCACGCCCTCCCTTGCTGTTTTCGCCCTTTGCACAATCAATCGTCTGAGCATATATCCTATTCCGCCGTCTACTATCTCGCCACGCGCTTGAAGTTCACTATATGAGTCTTCTCGTGTTGGACAGGAATTACTTGCCACCGCCACCCCCCATTCGTTGATGTACGTATCGCTAAATTCGAGTCCGGGATTTTCAGACCAGATAAACGAATAGGTCTCCTCAACCTCAGGCAACGCGCCTCCCCTCAGGAGTTTCACTACATCTTGGGGCTTATGCCTTATTCTCGGTATAACTCGAAGATTTATAATTCTATTGCCGCCGTTTTGCTCGTTATGGCCAAATATTACAGAACCATCTTCAGACGCCCCTTTTCCCACGACCACCGCGTAACATCCTAAAACATCGGATGCCGCCACTGTCGTAACCGATATGGATACGACAATAACCGACAGTATACTTTTCACGTTCATGTTTCTCATCTTTCTGAAGGATTCCATCTCATTTCACGCATCATACGATACGAAATTGCCAGCCGGAATCGATATCAAGCAATTTAACTCCCTTTCCCGATAGCCCAAATCGTTTTGAGTAAAATCTTAATATCAAAAATCAGCGACCAGTTTTCGATATAGTATAAATCGTATTTAATTCTTTCTTCTAATGACGTATTGCCCCTTAGTCCGTTGCTCTGCGCCCATCCCGTCATGCCTGATTTAACTTGATGGCGTTCGAGATAGTGTGGAATAGCTTTGCTAAAATCCTGAATTAATCCGGACATCTCCGGTCTTGGTCCGACCAGGCTCATATCACCTTTGAGCACGTTGAACAGTTGTGGCAGTTCGTCCAGACTCCATCTTCGTATAAATGCTCCGACTTTTGTGCGTCTTGGGTCGTTTTTTGCCGCCCATCTATGTCCCACGCCTTCTTCGGCGTCCGGACGCATCGAACGGAACTTGTACATGGTAAATGGCTTGCCATCTTGTCCAACCCGTTCTTGCGAAAAGAAGACAGGGCCATCGTCGTTTATCTTTATCGCTGCGGCAATGATAAACATAAGTGGCGAGAGAACAATTAGCGCGGTCAAACTGACGCTGATGTCCATCAAGCGTTTGATTAAGCGGCGCCACCCTTGAAGGGGGAACTCTTTCAACCCGACAACTGGGATGCCGTTTATCTCTCCGACATTGACTTTCCCCACCATAATCTCATAAAGGTCGGGTATTATCTTGAACTTGACGCTGTTACCTTCACAAGAGTGAATGAGTTGTAAAATTTCCCCATGCGATATAACCGGCGAAGCGATGAATAATTCATCGAGATGATGCTTTTTGACCAGTTCGAGAATATCGGCGGTATTTCCCAGCAATCTATCTGATTCGATGGATATCATCGGCTTTCGCCCGGCGATAATTCCAATAATTTTATATCCCAACTCCGGCCGGCTTTGAATGCTGTCAATCAGATTTTGGGCTGTCCGATTGAAACCGACTACCGCAATGCGGCTGACCCCAATCCCTCTCATTCGCAGTTGGCGTTCTATAATTTTTATCAGTATGCGATTGAGAAATAGCGCATTGATATTGATAAACCAGGATAGCACCATAACCCAGCGCGAATAGGAAAAACCTCGATAGAAAAACACCGCTCCCAGAATCAATATCGAAGCAAAGGTGGTCGCTTTGATTCCGGCGTAAAAAGTATCCACTTTCGATAGAGATTCAAAACGATAGAGTCCAAACCAGCGGATTGCGACCAGATATACTACCGTCATCAACGGCATCAATTGCAAATAGCCATCCAACGGTGGCGCCGGCCCTTTATGCACAGCGATGGCGTCCATAAGTCCAGAGTGAAATCTAAGCCAGTAAGCCGCCAGAAAAACGGAATTTATGGCGGTAACATCGAAAAAAGATGCGATGGCGGTCAAAAGTTGTCGAATATTTTTGTTTGACATTGTTATGTATTTCGCACCCCTCGTTTCGATTTTGGGATTTTTAAAGCGGTCTCTTTCATAGAGTGTAAAGCGTGAAACGTGAAGCATCGACTCACATTCTGCACTTCTCTAAAAGAGTTGAGAGAATACTGGGATTTCTCCATCCCTTCCTTCCATCCTTCCCAAAAACTTAGGAAGACCAAGGTTTTGATTAAACCCTGAAACTGAGGTACAGAATACAAGTTAGATGCCTCTTCCATTCCATCCTATGAAAGCTTTTCTGAAACCGTGTACTTCCTGAGCAAACAGTCGAGCGCTTCGCGCAAAAACAACGCTTCGGGAACTTCATGTTCCTTCGCCAGTTTTGCCAGTCGTTCGAGTTGAGTCGCGGTATAGTGCGCTGTCTTCGGAATCATACGCTCTTCTTGGGCGATGCAGATGCGATTACGTCCGCTCACTTTGGCGCGATAGAGCGCCTGCTCCGCTTTGCGGAGAATTTCCGCCACAGTAGTTCCATCGGCGGGATAGGCTGCGACGCCTCCGCTTAATGTGAGTTTTGCGCTGATGATGTTTTGCCCATCGGAAAATTCCCTTTCTACATCCCAATCCATGCGAATCCGCTCTATTGCCAGGAAAGCTTCCTCGCGTTCCGTCTTGGGGAACAGCACAATGAACTCTTCCCCGCCAAATCGCCCAGCGATAGCATTTCTCGGAATATGCTGTCGAAAGCTCTCAGCCATCTTTCGGAGCGCGTCATTGCCGAAGATTTGACCATGAGTATCGTTAAACCGGCGGAGGAGGTCGAGGTCGGCAATGGCAAGAGACAAGGCTTCACCTTTCTCAATAGATTCATGAAGATGTTGGGCAAATTCTTTTTCAAAGGCTGTGTGGGTTAGAAATCCCGTCAGCGCATCTCGTTCTTCATTCTGTTCTTTCATAAAATATCACCTTATATGTAGGTCGAGATTCATATCTCGACGAAAATTTGTCGAGTTCAGAAACTCGACCTACTTTAGACTTTCATGACATTATTCCTCCCGTGAGGATGGCCAAAGCATATCCTGCTGATATTCGTAAAGACTGTGGATGCTTGCTTCTAATACACCGGCATAAGTTCGCAATTCAAATCGCAAATCGCCGCTGCGCAATGCTCGATGCAACGAAGGAATGTCTCGCACGCCGAGGTCCTGAAAACCGTGTCGGAGTCCCTGCGCCACGTAGGGGATGAAGTCAAGCAGTGACCCACGGTCTACCACCGCGCCACTGACGCCCTGTGCCACTTTAATCCCGTTCGAACTCTCAACTCCTACATGAACGGTTGTATCCCTGACTTGATTGATATAACGCTTTACTCCTCCCTCAGCCATTGCCTCCTTTGAAGCCATGCCGCGGTGTTTCTTCAATCGCATTCCATCCTTGTAGAAGTATTCGCCTGGAGATTCGGCTGTTCCAGCCAGTAGACCTCCCAACATGACCGTATGTGCGCCGAGCGCTAACGCTTTCACGATATGTCCGATAGAGGCAATGCCTCCGTCAGCGATAGCCGGTACGCCCACCTCTTCGGCATATCTGGTTGTGTGGTAAATCGCTGTTGCCTGCGGGCGGCCGACCGCCACTACTTCTTGCGTCGTACAGATGCTGCCAACCCCCATGCCTATGCGCAAGGCGTCCGCGCCAGCTTCGACTAAATGTCGCGCCTGTCGCACAGTTACTACGTTGCCTGCAACGACATCCAGGCGCGGGTACTCTTCTTTTACATGCTCAATCATCTTCATTTGATAAATCGAATCGCCCTGCGCGGCGTCGATGACCACGATATCCACACCAGCCTCATCCAACGCCGCCAACCGTTCTTCATCTTCATCGCGCGTCGATATGGCCGCGCCGACCAACAGTTGTTTGTTGGCATCTTTGGAAGCGAGGGGAAACTCACGATTAGTCCGCAAGTCATTGCGCGAGACGAGGGCGACGAGACGAAAATTACAGTCTACTATGGGCAATTTGCCTTTTTTGCTTGACTTCAAGATGCGATTTGCTTCACTGAGCGAAACACCCTCTTGCGCTACCACCAGTTCTGTGGTCATTATCTCTGACAGTGACCGGGACCTATCCTTCTCAAAATCGATATCTCGTGTTGTTACAATTCCCAAAAGCCTCGATTTGAGTGTACCATCCTCTGTGATTGGGATACCTGAATAACCGTGGGTCGCCTTGATTTGGTCGACGTCTGCAATGGTATGCTGGGGGCTTAGTGTAGTCGGGTCGGTGATAAAGCCATTCTCGAAACGCTTCACCTTACGTACCATAGCTGCCTGCTCATCGATGGCGCAGTTAAAATGGATAAAACCTATGCCGCCTAGCAAAGCGAGATAGATAGCCATCTGGTCTTCGGTCACAGTATCCATCGGCGAACTTACAATGGGCGTTTTGAGGCGCAGATTGCGCGTCAGGCACGTCTGTAAATCGACTTCATCTACTCCAAAGTCAATGTGTCCAGGCAGAAGGATGAAATCGTCGTAAGTATATGCATCTCGCGCGCTAAAAAATGTCTTGGCATCATAGCCATCATCCAATGACATTATACTTCCTCCTAAGCAATGAATATTATAATATGCTTCGATATTATATGCTGATATTATATATTGATATTCAAATTTTGTCAAGTAAAATTTATCGCCTGCTTAGGAATTGGCGGCCAAGCATCAAGCGCTTCAGCGACGGATAAATTTCCATTAGGCGATGGTTGGATGCTTTAGAAATATTACATTCTTAGACATCGAAAGTCAAGTGCAAAGTTAGTCAACTGCAAAGATGAATAAGAAATATTCTTGACGAGGTTGATGTTTAGTGCTATACTCTTCATAGTTTGACGCAATCCCGACAAACCCATTTTTCAAGACTAATTATCAGGAGGTAACAAGGAATGTCCAAGAAATTAGCAGTGATGGTTTTTCTCACGCTGAATTTGGTGATAATTTCGTGGTTGTTAGCAAGCGCGGCGGCAGATGAGAAGACTGATATAGACAGGGAAGTCCAAATCCATGAACTCAGGGAAAAAATCCAGGAACTTGAGTCTGCGCTCGAAGAAAGGGAGAGAGAATTAGTCGAGCTTACCGCGCGTCTGGAACACAAAAGAGCGGACATGGAGAGGGAAAGAGAAAAAGAGCGCCCCAAGCTGGTCATGATTTCCCTGAAACATGCCGATGCGCTGAATTTGGAGGAAATAATCGCAAAATTTTTGACGCCATCGGGAATTATCGCTGCAGACCCGGATAGCAATTCTTTAGTCATCAAAGACTTGCCAGAAGGAGTAGAAACCGCTTTGAAAATCATCCGGGAACTAGATGTGCCGAGATGAGAATATTCCGATGTTGAAAAATATCTTTATCACAGGTAATCCGGGAGTCGGAAAGACCACTTTAGTTCACACATTGCTCAAGGAACTAGATATATCCGCGGGAGGTTTTTACACTCAAGAGATTAGAGTTTCGGGCAAACGGAGAGGATTTAAGATCATTACATTGGATGGTCGGGAAGGTATTTTAGCCTCCGTGGACATCCGCAGCCCTCATCGCGTCGGAAGATATGGCGTCAATCTTCAGGATTTGGAGGAGATTGGCGTCCAATCTATTGTGAAGGCTTTGGAATCTCGTCGTCTCATCGTCATAGACGAAGTCGGCAAGATGGAACTGTTCTCCGAACTGTTTCAGCAAACGCTGCTGCAAGCTTTAGACAGCGAAAAAGCGGTTTTGGGGACGATTATGCAGAGGGATAATTCTTTCACCCGAGATATTAAAAAAAGAGGAATTTCCACTAAGGTCTGGCCGGTTTGGACTAAGGGGATAAGGTATCTCTTTCCCAGCGGGAGAGCTGGGGTTTAGCCTCTT
>DTYX01001181.1 GCA_012961655.1 Candidatus Poribacteria bacterium | reverse complement strand
GCAAACCTATGTCGGCATGGGCGACACTCTCCAAGTCGGTTTGCATGCACTGGCTCCAGGCAACGTTCCACCAACGATAACTCGTTTTGACTACTTCAGAGTCCAGAAGCGCGCTAAGGAAGCAGCATTGTATAAGCCATACATTATGGAGACGCCGGAGATTTCACGACTGGATAGAATGAGAGCCGCACGACAGCTTGTGTGATATTTAGGCTCATATAGGAATTTAGGTGAAAAGGCGTAAAACTGACTTTACTGCTTTATAAACCCGCAGTGATATAAGGTGGCAATAAAGGAGGTGATTTATATGCCTATTACCCCAAGGCTCGTTGTTGAACTTTATGCAGACCCTTACTATCGAGGTAGAAGAGTTACCCTTATTGACTCAGTGTCTGATACTGCGGAAGTCGGCGCCAACGAGACGACTTCATCCATAAAAATTTACAAAGGCCCAGGTTTTAACACAGCACCCAATTATAAAGCAATTTTTTACGAGCATCCAAAGTTTCGGGGACGAAAACTGATTCTATCGCCAGGTTACTATCCCAACATCCATGAAATTCCATACAACTTTGGTGATATCATTTCATCCGTGAATTTAAGTCCAGCGGCGAATCCAACACCTCCTGAATATGGGGCAATTCCCGTGATTATCGAAGCATTTCAAGATACAGATTATCAAGGACAGAAAAGTGTAATTCTAAGAGATGTCAGCAATATGGATGATATTGGAATGGACAGTGTTATCTCTTCTATACGGATTTATAGAGGACCACATTTTCCGTTTAATGGTTGCGGAATTATTTTCTATGAAAATCCCAATTTTGAAGGCAATCGGATGACTATATACTTAGATAATCGGCAATACCGTAGAGAAATTGCTAACCTGCATGGCCAAGAACGTTTTGGGGATATTATATCATCCATCAAAATTGCGCCAATGGGTAATTTTAACATATTAATCGTAATAGGTGATAACAGTACAACGGAACCCGCTATTCTTGAAACTCTTCTGTTAGTTGAAGGCAGCAAATTTAATTACACAACGGTGAAAATCAATTCAAATCCCGATAATAAAGGTGACCCATATAATGCTGTGCCACTGTCCAGCATAGAGTTATCAGAATTTGATATTATATGGTTTACGTGGAATGCGATAGGACATGATGGAGAATACTTCGTCGAAGATGCAGAGGATGCAATTAAAAACTTTGTTAAAAAAGGTGGCGTCGTCTGGGCGTCAGCTATGGATGACAACAATAACGAGAAACCCGGTCAACCTTGGCGAGGCGATTGGTTGCCAATTAATCGACATCCGATAGAGGTGAAAAACTCAGACGATGTCAATGTTGAAGTTACAGACAGTGGGAAAAAAACCGGGATATTTACCTGGCCACATAAAATCGACCTGAATTCTCTTACTACCGATGACCATTGGATTACTCGAGATAGAGCATACAAGGTTTTTGCACGACGGCAAGATAATAAAGACCCAATCAGCGTTCAATTGAGATGGGGAGATGGATATTATGTCACTTTTGCCATGGACACCAGAGATGCTATAAAATCTCAAATGTCTAAAACATTCATGGAAAATATCCTTTGTTATCTCGCTAGCCTAGCATGGCAAACCTCCCCACGCCAACCGTTAAAAAGTAGATATAATAGATAAAAGGATGGCTAAGTTCACATAGACATCAATGTCAATGCTAAATCGAAGGAAGGACGTTGAAACGCCCTATCGAACGTCCACAGCGGGCTTCAGTCCGCTTTCTTTGACTCAGCGTAGTGATTAATCACAACTTGAAGTTTAACACCATGGTGGAAGCTCGGAAATCTGGAAAAAGATAGCCTGGATTCTATCATAAGTACGAATTAAGCGTAGCGGCGTGCCTCCGTG
>DTYX01001180.1 GCA_012961655.1 Candidatus Poribacteria bacterium | reverse complement strand
TTTACATGATTTTAACATTTCGTTTTCTCCTCCTTTATTTACTACGAGACTTCTCGGAAAGTCTGAAAGCTTATTATCACTGAACCCCCAAAAAAGTGAGGAGGATTGTAGCCCAAATTTCTAATTTGGCTTGGCAGGCCCAAGAGAGAACTCGCTAATTTTTTTTTGGAGTGCATCGACCATGCCGATGCAAGCAAGCTCACAGATGTTGTCTTGGAGCAATAAAACGACTATCAGTATTCGTATCTTCTAAGAGTGTAACAAACTTCTGATGTAAATCAGAGGCTACTTGAGGATGTTCTTGGATTACGTTGTTCTGCTGTTTTGGGTCGGATTTTAGGTTATACAGTTCCGATGGTTCACCTTCAGCGCTGTATAAAAATGCCCATTCATCAGTCGTGATAGTTGCTGGAACATATTCTTGGATGTTGCGTTCAAAAGCGTCAACCGCTCTGGTCACATCCCCTGGGTTGTACAACGGCAGCGAAGATACAACAAAATCCCGTCCTTTTTCTTCCTCCCCCTTGAGTATCTCAACAAGCGAGCGTCCTTGAACTGTTTCGGGAATTTCAACCTCACAAAGCTGTAAAATGGTCGGCATCATATCCACCGCAGAAACCAACGCGTCAATGCGGCGCGCTTGGATGCCGGGAAAATAGACCATAAACGGAATACGGTTGATTTCCTCATAAATCGGAGAGCGATACCATTGCCCCTTTTCCATCCTCGCTTTGCCGAATTGTCCATGTTCGCCGAAGTAGAATCCGTGGTCGGTAGTGAAGATTATAGCCGTTTTATCCATCAGATTCAACGATTCGATTCGTTCCAGCAAACGTCCAACCCATCTATCCACCATCGTGACCTCTCCGCAATAGCAAGCGCGGGCGATTTTTAAATCCTCCTCTTCCACGCCGCGTTCCTTAAAATCCCAGTAACACGGCGGAACGACTTTCCCATCATAATCAGGATAGTATCCTTCTACGTACCAGTTCGGAGGGTCCCAAGGTTCATGTGGGTCCCAAGTGTCAACATAAAGGAAAAACTGTTCTTTGTAGTGGCGTTCCAGCCATTTTTCAGCGGCGGTCATAGTCATCGGCGCGCAGTAATCTTCTTCATAACGCCGCTCGTAATTGACCTCTCTTCTTTCAGAGCCCTGTCCCCTTATCCAGAGGAAATCAGCAAATCCTCGGTCATAATGGTAGGCGTTCTTTATGAAAAATGGCGTGTCCACGACAGCCATTGTGGTGTAACCATTACCTCGAAGCAATTGAGGAAGTATAACTTCGTCCCTTGGCAGCGGCGCCCAACCAAGATAGGTGAATGTCCACTTCCCCGTGAATAAATCTGCTCTCATCGGCATTGTGGGAAAAGAAGCGGAATAACACTTATCGAATATCGCACACCGCTGAGCGAACCGGTCTAAATTAGGCGTTTTGATGGTTTCATTGCCGTAGCAACCTAAATGGTCGCGACGTAACGTGTCAGATACTATCAATACTACATTCATTCTTTTCTCCTTTATTCGTAGAAACTAAGTTTTTGGGAAAAGCTTGGTTTCTGAACCGAACAAGCTGTCTATATTGTAGGTCGATTTTCAAAAATCGACATTAAAGATTCGCGTAAACATCTGGACAATGTCGAAATATGAATTTCGACCTACAAATGCCTTTTACAAAATTTTGCGTCGTGAAAGCACCCGTTTTAAAGTGTGCAAAAAGCAACCGACGCCTGTTCGCTTCGCTGGTCTTACGGGCGCTTCGCTGGGCCC
>DTYX01001179.1 GCA_012961655.1 Candidatus Poribacteria bacterium | reverse complement strand
ATGAATTGCCTTACTACAAACCAATCATAATTTATTTAACAATGCACTACTGCAATGGAGGAATTATAAATGAATAGAACTTTTTTACTCCTCAGCCTCTGTATCCTTTTTCTACTCAGTTTACCAGTTGCAATATACGCTCGTAATGTTGTCGTAAGCGATGTTTACATAAGCGACATTACAGGTGAAACTGCTATTATCAATTATACTCTCACCCGCTTCTGGCCTGAGATTAGTGCCGACCAACCTATTTGGATATTTGTGAAGTATCGTCTTTCCGGAGAATCAGATTACTTTGATTGGAAAGATACTGATGACCCCGATTATACCAACGATGATAGCGATGGACGCTTTGATGGCAACAACGGAAGTCAAAATGGCGTAAGTAATACAGTGAATAAATATTTGTCAGGCGATGTCGGTATTGTTGAAAGCGGTGGTGAGAAACAAATTCTCTGGACATGGGGGGATAGCGGCACTGACGTGCCCCCAGAGGAAATCGAATCGGTGGAAGTAGTGGTGTATGCAATTGAAATGGTAAGAATTCCTGGCGGAACAATCACATTCGGTTCGTATGTGAAGCCCGGTACTTGGAACCCACTAACTGGCGGCACAGCAACTGTTAATGACTTTTATATGACCAAATATCCGGTGACAACGGAGATGTACGCGGAGTTTCTGAACCTCTGCGCCAATCGACATGACCCACTTGCGGATGCTGACCGTGATTTTTACTATAAGAAAATGATTGGCAGTCGGAAGTGCCGCTTGCGCAAGGAAACAGGCGCTATCGGTGTGGATGCCGTTTTTGCCCCTACAAACGGTTATGAAAGTTATGCGGTGACCTACGTTACCTGGTACAACGCTTACGATTTTGCCAAATGGGCGGGATTGCGGATGATAACCGGTGAAGAATTCGAGTACGAAGCCACAAATGCGGGAACCCGGTATTTCCCATGGGGAGATGATGTACCAACTACAAGAAGTAACATACGCGCAAATATGAAGGGCGTCCGTCCTAATGCCGCCTCTGATGTATATACCTATGATGAACGGGTGCGTTGGCCGAGAAAATCGGGTTTATCAGTGAATGGCGTTGCCGAACTAGCTGGTAACGTTTGGAAATGGTGTTTTACGGTATGGTATCAAGGTGCTTATGATGCAAGCAAAAGTTCGGAAACAGTAGCTGAATACGGACACCAGTTGCGTGTCCTTCGTGGCGGCGCTTACCTCTACGAGGAGTATCGCCTGCGCGGGGCGGGACGCAGCCTCGACCACCCGGGCGACCGCAATGACGCCAACGGCTTCATTCTTGCCAAAGATGTTGTATTACCTTGAACTGTTGAGTCTACACACATTTTGACATTGTTTCACGCAGCGTTCTTTTCCTAAAACGTGATACGTGAAACGTGAAATTCTATGTTCTACGCTTTACGCTTTATGAGAAAGATTTAGGACATTTACCTTAGGGGGCAGCCGAAATGAAGAGGGTTCTCTTAGTAGCTCCAGCTTTCGACTGTGACTTTTTTTCAAGGGATTCAGAAATTATGAAGCTCCCGCGGTTTTCAAATAAGAAAGCTTTTATGGCGCCTCTGCATCTCGCGACCATAGCAGCTCTCACACCTGACGATATAGAAGTAGATGTATGGGATGAGTCTGCGCGCGGGCTTATAGCTGATTCCACAGAGTTCAATGGGGATTATGATTTAGTCGGAGTTACAGGATATACTGCTAACACCCTGCGCGCTATAGCTATTGCGCAAGTCTTTCGCAAGCGTGGTATTCCAGTAGTTGTCGGCGGCCCTGGTGTTTCCTCCGCTCCAGAAGATTATCGCGATTACTTCGATATACTCTTTATTGGTGAGGCGGAGTTGACCTGGCCACAATTCATCGCAGATTGGAAAGCTTCAAACCATCGAAGGGAATATCGGCAGATTACACCTCCTGATATTGATATCTCACCTCTTCCCCGCTGGGACAGTATAGACGTCGCAGAGTATATCTGCGGCGCTGTCCAAACAACGCGTGGGTGTCCCTTTGATTGCGAATTCTGCGATGTCATCTATCTAAATGGTCGCCGACCACGACATAAGCCCATCGATAAGGTTTTACAAGAAGTACAGGCTTTACAAGGTTTGGGCATACAGAGTATTCTACTCTCCGATGACAATTTCACTGGAACTCCCAGGTTTGCGAAAGAGCTACTTGCGGAGTTGATTTCACTGAATAATTCTTTCGAAGAGCCTCTGAATTTTCAAACTCAATTGACCATAGACGTTGCCAAAGATGATGAGATGCTAGAATTGCTTGCGGACGCAAACTTTGGACGTCTTCTCATCGGCATAGAAACCCCTAATAAGGAAAGTCTCCTCGAAGCCCGAAAAATTCAGAACTATCGTCTTGACCTCATCGAAGCTTGCAAAAAGGTGCAGTCTTATGGTATATCAATCCGAGCGACGATGATAGTGGGATTTGACCACGACGACATTTCAATCTTTGATGAACATTTTGACTTTCTGCAGGAAGCCTGTATCGCTGTTCCTGGGATAAACATCCTGACGGCGCCAATGGGGACAAAATTGTGGGCTCGACTGAAAAAGGATGAGCGTGCTTTAGCAATCGATTTAGAACTTATTGATAGAAACCCTCGAGCCTTTTTCAATATTATTCCCAAAAAGATGACGCGCGTGGATTTACTTGAGGGTTACTATAACTTGCTTACAAGAGTACGCGACTGGGATAACTTTGCAGAACGCGTTTGTGGATTTGTCTCCGGCGTTAAGCGACGGCTAAATGTGCCCCAAAAACAGGTGCAGGCGAATGGACGAGCCAGAGAATTTTTCTCCTTTGTCGATGAGAAAGCTCGCAGAGCCATTTTTAAGATTCTTATGCACACTCGCAATAAGGCGCCGTTCATGCTTAATAGAGTGTTGGGGCTTATTTTTCAGCAGTTTACTGAAATCGCTAATCTGCAATCACTACATCAAGCTATTATGGAGCAGATAGAATTTGAAAAGTCAGTGGGTGTTGAGCCGTTTATTGATAGAACCGATATCCTCGTTCCAGAAAGTTTCAAAGCGCCTTACAGAAAAATCTTTCCTGATATATACCAATGTGTACGCTCAGGACTCAAGGACAAAACTCGCACGAATGAGGCATTGATAGAAATATTTACAGACTTTCTAATTCACGAGGACGGACCTT
>DTYX01001178.1 GCA_012961655.1 Candidatus Poribacteria bacterium | reverse complement strand
CCCAGTTCCATGGAAATCTCTTTCGACAAAAGTGGACAAACTTAATTCGAACTTACTTAAGTTATTATAGAAGGATAAATAGGCTAAAGAGTTAAAGATAAAGGGGAAGGGACTAAGTTATCAAAAATTTTAATGAATCGGTGTTCTATTCCGATAAGCGATTAAGGAGTACCAAAATTTATGAATAATGTAAATCAGGCTGCTTCAAAAGCGCAATCCAAGGATGATAACAGACTTGTGGAGCGATTCCAGAACGGTGAGTTAGAAGTATTCAATGAATTGGTGATTCGCTATCAAGATAAAATTTACCGACTAGCCTACGGTTTTGTAAATAACCGAGAAGATGCTCTCGACCTTTCACAAGAATCGTTTCTGAGGGCTTTTCAGGCATTGGGGCATTTCGAAAGAAAATCAGCGTTTTATAGCTGGTTATATCGAATCACGACTAATCTCTGTATAGATTTCTTGCGCAACCGCTCACGTACAAAGACCGTCCCCCTTGATGAAGAATCCGCATATCTGCCTAATGCACTCATCAAAGGATATAAACAATATTCGCCAACAAAATATGTTGAAGCGAAAGAATTACAACAACATATCATCAACGCTGTCTCCGAGCTTTCCCCTAAGCAAAGGGAAGTGTTCATACTGCGGCACTGGGACGGATTACAAATCAAAGAGATTGCTAATGTGATTGGCCGCTCCGAGGGCACTGTCAAAGCGCATCTATTCCATGCTGTGCGGAATCTGCGAAAACATCTCGCGGGGTATTTGGAAGTGACAAGTGTCAATTGACCAGTTATTTGCCATTCATCCATCCTGTTTTTCTGGATTGCAATGGCTTTCTTGTAATCCACACGTCCTTCTAAGGGAGATTAATTATGGATTTAGGAATTTACACACCTGAACACAAGTTAGAATTGGAAAAGCTTCTTAATTCTTCCGCCTGGCAAAAAGTCATTCGCGTTGGACTAGTTGAAAAAGTCAAAGCGGAAAGAATTGAGCCAAATCCTACCAGAGATTTTATCGGCACGGTGTTAGACCAACTTCTTGAGTTTAATGAAAAGCGCGTCAAACAGTTGATTGCAGAGGGCAATAAGGACGAAGATTATCTGCTGTCTGAACTCGGTAAGTGGCCGGATGGTTTAGGAGACAAAGACCCAGTAATATCTTTTCTCGGATTGAATGTCACTGCGGACTGTAATTTTAAACCGAAATGTATCTATTGTAATCAACCCTGGGTTGAGCCAAGCGCCGGCATAGAAGGATGGAAGCGGATTATCGCGGAAGCAACACAAGGCCCAAAGGAAGCAGGGCCGTATATATACATTACAGGCGGTGAGCCGTTGTTATTAAAAGAGCAGATATGGGGGGATGATGGCCTGGTCCGTTTCGCGACGGAACGCGGCGCTGGAGTGAATGTCAATACAAATGCAACGATGATTACCCCGGAAGTAGCCCTGTATTTTATCAAATCGGGATTGGCGAGGCTGCATATATCCTTGGACACCCCTGACCGAGAAACGCAAAACTTTTTGCTCGGCGGAGAACGCTTTGATAAAGTCATGGAAGGGATTTACAATGTACAATTAGCGCGCGATATCGTTGGCGTTCCTTATCCGATTATCCACACAAACTGCGTTTTAACAAATAGGAATTTGAATCACTTCCCGCAACTATTTGAATTTGTTTTGGCAAAACATAAACAGACTGCGGATAGGAATGACCCTTTCAACAACGATTTATTTATGCACGTCATTCCCGTCGGCGGCGCGGGGAATTGGTGGTTGCGACCAAGTGAAGCCGAATTCCGCAAATTTTATGAGGTGATATGGCCGCAAGTCTGTGATATGTGGGACGCTTATCAAGATGGGATGGGGATTTCGAAAGAACAAAGAGGCGCGTTATTTGGCTACTTCTCCAATCCTTTT
>DTYX01001177.1 GCA_012961655.1 Candidatus Poribacteria bacterium | reverse complement strand
GGGGTTGTGGCGGTTTTTGGTTTGTCGAACGTTTTCAGCAACCCCCCGCCGCAACTGAACTTTGGTCGTTAGGCAGTAATTCATTGAGGACTTTATCGGATGGAAAGGAGATTCTCATGAGTATCACGGAACTCATACAGACAGCGCAGTTTCTCGTCGATGTTGCTGGAAACAAGAAGGCTGTGGTACTTGACTATGATCGTTGGGAGGAGCTGCTAGATCTGCTTGTGGATCTAGAAGATGCGGACGAGATTCGTCGGCTCCGTGAGGGTAAGGAGGAAACACTCTCATGGGAAGAAGCAAAGGTCGAGTTACGTAGCGAGGGCATTGATGTATAGGATTCGCATTTTGCGGCGAGCACTCAAAGACATTGCCAACTTGCCCAAGGGTTATGCTCGGTTGGTAAGTGAACACATAGACAGATTGCAGGATAATCCACTTTGCGCAGCTCCGCTCGTGGCATCGTCAGAAACCGATGCATCAGCCGGGACACCGTGGTTGCTCATGGACGAAGTCCACGACCAACACAATGACACGCCATGGACCCCCGAGCAGCTGACATACGCGCTTGTTGAATTGGCACAACTCCACCGCGCTTACATCCAGAATCCCGCTCCCCTTGAGCAGGCTGAACTGCTCTGTTGTGATAATCCGTGGTATGAGAAGGTCGGCGCCACGCTCCCAGAGATATTTCAGCAACTAGATCGGGACTATGACCTCTCCCTCCCTTCTGATGTGCGAGATAGGGTGTCGCAACAAATCGTAGCTCTGGCTGTTCAGGTAGAGCGATTGCCGCGGACATTGGTGCATGGCGATTTTGATCCGGGCAATGTGGTAATGATTTCCGAAGATCAGATTGCCGCTCTCGATTGGGGCCTAGCACATTGCAATGTGCCGCTTATTGATGTCGCACATATGGTGGGGCGGTTTGATGCCGCAACCAGTCGGTCAATGGCAGTGCGGTACTTTGAGGCATTGGATTTACCGGTGTTTCCACTTCGCTCCAAGGAGGACGTCTTGAAGTTCGTCGTGTTGGGCGATTATCTCCATCAGGTCTTTTTCCTGTGGTGGCATAGTCACGTGGTGTTGTCCGGCTGGGAGGAAGTCGATGTGTATAAACGCGCAATTTGGGAACGCAGCCATGCCCTGGCTGCCCATGTTTACAGAAAGAGGATATTATGTTTTAGCTCCAGATTTATTAGGGCATGGGAAATCTTCAAAAGTAAATACATTGGAATTGAGAGATTGGGAAAATCAAATCAATGAGCTATTACAGAGTGTAGGATTATCAAAATGTATTCTTGTTGGCGTAAGTATGGGTGGTGTCATAGCACAATCTTATGCGATGAATAATCCAGAGAAAGTCAGCAGGTTAGTGTTATCGGACACATTTGGGGAGTTGAAAACACTTCAGGAAAGAGTTCTTGGTTTCTCGCAAGTGATTGGCTTCAAATTGTACAAAATATTAGGTGCCAAGGTGTTGGCAAAAGGAATGGGATTAGCATATAAGGCGCCATTTGCCAAACAAGCAAAAGAGTATTTTAGTCAAGTGAGTTTGAACGTAGATTTCGATCAATTAGTGTTGGCAAGAAAAGCGATTAACAAAGTTGATGTAATCGGAAAGATAGATGGGGATCAAATACCAACATTAGTATTAGTTGGTGATCAGTTTGGGAAGTCATTTGTTGAAATCAATCGGAAGATAGCGGATGGAATCAGAGGTTCAAAATTTGTGGTCTTGGAAAGCTCAATGAATCCATCAAATCTTGTGAATCCAACTGACTTCAATCAAGAAGTATTACAATTCATACAAAACTCGGCCTAACCTAAATTGCACCGGACTTGGCTAAAGCGGCCGCGAAAATGACGGTTCGGGGCTAAGAATCCAGATTTTCAAACGGTGGAGACCTGCAAAGCCGTCAAGCCGGTGAACTCAAACGTTATGTGTAAAAGGGAGAACCGATGAGCGAAATATCCGAATTTATAAAAATGATGGAGAGAAATTCCTCAGGTGGCGGTGGTGGGACTGACTGGCGATTCTGGTCTGATTTTGGCAATAAATTAGAGCGAAGATATAAGTTTGACGATATAGTCGATGCCGAACTGATAAAGGTATTGAAAGAATACGAGACCATACGCTCAAAAAGCAATAATAAACTATCTTCTAGAAGAATGATAACACCAATGATTATTCAGGCGATTTTCTAGGTTGGAGTTATCATATATGTCATTGGAGGAATCGTCTTTATTGCTGTAGGGGGTAGCCAAGATGAAGGTAGCATGATTGTCATTGGTATTGCGTTGATTTTGGTTGGTCCCGTGGTCGTACGGTTATGGTGTGAGTTTTCGATTTTGTTCTTCAGGATGAACGAAACCCTGACGGACATTAAGAGCGAAATCAACAAACGTCTTGATGAACAATAACTACGGAGGTACGCAAATGGACACATTCATTGTCAATGATGAGGAAGATGATAAGGATAAAGTCATGACTTTTGCAGAAATCGAATCGCAATTTGAATCCGAGTGGGTACTCGTCGAAAATCCTCAGACGAATGAAACCCTTGAAGTATTAAGCGGTAGAGTGCGGTGTCACAGCAAGGACCGGGATGAGGTTTATCGCAGAGCTGTGGAATTGCGCCCCAAACGTTTCGCCATGTTGTATACAGGGACTATTCCTAAGGATACGGCGGTGGTGCTATGAGTTTTCCTTTCAATCCACACCAGGGGCTCATCGTCGTCCGGACGGAGATAGTGGGACCGTCAGGAAGCGCGGTTCTGCGACTGGCACTCGACATCGGTGCAACGAATACGGTAGTCAACGTGGGGATGTTGACCGCTATCGGCTATGATCCAGCACCTGCTCCAGACCGCTTTCAGGTAACAACGGCAAGCGGTGTCGAATTTGTTCCTCGCATTATAGTGAGCAAGATTACTGCTTTAGGACAGGAGAAAAGGAATTTTCCTGTTCTTTGTCATACGCTACCATCAAGTGCAGGCATTGATGGTCTTCTGGGTCTGGATTTTTTCGGGGACTAAAACTCATTGTTGATTTCCGCAACGGTCAGATAATTCTTAAATGAAAATGAATAAATCAGATCCTAACCAGCCGTTGCAGTTGACGGCGGGAAGCTGTGGTTTTTTGAATGTTTTTGGGGTTGCGATGGATTTTGGTTTGTCGAGCGTTTTTCGGTAAATCCTCCGCCGCAACTGAACTTGGGTCGTTAGCCCGAGGAGAAAAAGGGGTATGAACAACTTTATTTCGGATGCCGAACTGTTGGCGAGAGCCGACCTGCTTCGGCGGGAAGCCGAACAACTTCTCGAAACCAAAGGGCTGTTGGCGTGTTTCGTGGATTGTGTTGCAGTAGAGGTGGTCGGGAGCGTCACCACCAACCTCATGACAAAACGGGACATAGATATTTCCTGCTGCTTTGATCCATTTAAACCTGGTCGCCTCATCCGAATTGGAGAAAAGATTACCCAACGCTTGCCGGTTGGTCGGATGACCTTCATTAATCCCTCGATTACGCCTTGGCATGAATACCGAATCGGATATTTCTGTGGCTTGAACATCCAAGAAACCCCTGATGTCCAATGGAACATAGACATTTGGGCTTACAACAAAACCGATTTCGGAGTAGCTCTCAAAAATCACCGGACTCTCGCGGAAAAACTCCGGAAGGTCGACCGTCTCATGATCGTGCGTCTGAAATCATCATGCACCGTGCAAAGTTATTTGGTCTACGCTGCTGTGCTTGAGCATGGAGTGGAGACTTGCGAAGAATTGGAAAAACATTTGAGAAATGACTCAGGCTAACAAAACGTTTCAGCAGAAAATGTTGGAAATTGCTATGAAGCCAACCGTTTACATGGAGTCAACGATTATCAGTTATCTAACTGCGAGACCAAGCAGGGATCTAATTGTTGCCGCACACCAGCAGATTACAGTGGAGTGGTGGGAGGATGTACGTCCAAAAGTTGACGCTTTCATATCACCATTTGTGAATCAAGAAATATCTCGTGGAGACGAAAAAGCTGCACAGAAACGAATTGAAGCGGCGAAAAATCTGCCTGTTTTAGAAATCAACGATGAAATTCAAAAACTGGCGGAAAAATACTTTGTTATGCTTGAGATTCCCGAAAAGTCGAGATTAGATGCCGCTCACCTTGCGGTTGCCGTTTGGCACGAAATAGATTATTTACTGAGTTGGAATTGCAGACATATTGTAAGTGGTCGAGTCAAAAAATTACTTGAAGAAATCAATGCCACTTTGAATTTAAAAACTCCAGTGTTATGTACGCCTGAAGAATTAATGGAGGTGTAAGACGATGTGGAAAGATCCCATAGTAGAAGAAATCCGCAGAATTAGATTGAACATAGAAGCGGAATGCGATAATGATTTTGATAAGATATTTGCACTGGCGATTGAGACCCAAAAAAAATTTTCCAATAGAGTGGTTTCCCAACCATATAATAAGTCGAAATCTAAACGATACGATGAGATTCTTACTTCGATGGACGATGTACGAGAATCCAGCGTCCAGGTGCAAGTTGCGGAACAACCGACCTAACAAGCCGTTGCAGTTGACGGCGGGATCTGCGGTTTTATTAATGTTTTCGGGT
>DTYX01001176.1 GCA_012961655.1 Candidatus Poribacteria bacterium | reverse complement strand
TGTCTGTCGCAGCTTTTGGCGGGACAGAGCCACTACGGATAAATGCTGCTATCACCTTTGAGAATCTCTGATTCAATTTTCATTGACGCCATCTAACAAAAATGTCAAAATATTTTAACGGGAATATTGTTTTGAAAACACCCAAAATGAGAAGGTGGATATATGAGTCAAATTATCATTACCGGTACGCCCCGGTTTGAAGATGTCAAGTTTTTAGTGGACATGCTTCCCGAAAGTGACCGTCGAACTCTGAAGAACTATCTCTTATCGCTAGATAATGGAAAATGGGAAAAAGAGTTTGATGAGCTATTATCCCGGTTCAGAAATCATTCGAGAAGCGACGAGGAAATTGAGCAAGATGTAAAAAATGCCATAGCAGGCAAGAGATTACCGAGACCCGAAAATTGGGGTCATCTTTTACCTCTCCCTTCAAATGCACCAAGGTCCGGCGCAGGGCCGACATAGGCGTTGGAGGGCAACTGGAGCAATGTCTCCATCCCACGTTTGAACAGAGCTGTTCCCGCATCGATGCAAGGACTTTCGGGCTTGAGTTTGAAACCTTCGTCCAGTAAAGGGTTAGCGCGGAAGATGTGTTTCTCATCAACGCGGCTTCGCTCAAAGTCAATGTTATTTTCCCAGAACAGGTTGTAGGCGGCGATGGATGCGCCATCGACCTTCTTCAATCCGGACTTCCGGATTTTGGCGAAGATGTTGTTCAGCGCGATGAGATTATCCCCGCCGGTGACGCCGTATTCGTTGTCGACGATGGTATTATTGACCAGGTAGATGCGCTCAGGAATATCGGCGCCTTCGTAATTCTCCTTCGTGTTGCCATCGCCCATACATCCGAGTGCGGCCATAGCGTTGCCGACAATCACGTTCCGTTCGATGTGGATGACCCGGTCGGAGATGTCAGGATAGTCGATAATCTGGATACCATCTTCGCCGTTGCCGGAGATGATGTTGTTGCGGATTTCAATGTTAAGCGTAGGACCGCTGTATCGATGCAGTCGAATCTCGATACCATCGTCTTCGTTGTTCCGAATCACGTTGTCGGCGATGACCGCCTCGCTGGCGCCATCGAGGTCTACCGCATCGTCCTCATTGTTCTCAAAGGTGTTGAATTGGCAAATACCACCGCCACTTTCGTAGTCGATGGCATCATCGTTATTGATGAATCGGTTATGAAGGATGTGAGCGTTCCCACTGCACGTGATGCCGTCGTCTCCGTTCTGAATGGTGAACCCGATAATTTTCAGGTCAGGGCCGGACCGTTTAGTGATTTTGATAACGAAATCCGCCTTCTTTCTCTTGCCCTTTTTTCCCCGGATGATTCCGTCGAGTACGGTTCGGCTGATGTCATTGGGGTCGTCTGTATTCAGAAAGTGCGACGCCAATGTGATATTTTTCCCGTCTATGGTTATCATCTCGTGGTAAACCCCCGCATCGATAAGCACGATGTCGCCGTCATCAGCGGTGTCAATAGCAGCCTGAATGCTCGGTTTGTCCTGTGGAACACGAATCGTTCTTCCAGACTCAGCAAATCCGTTAGCGCTACCGATTAGGAATAAAACCAAGCTCATCGAAATTCCGAACAGAGCCGATACTTTCCCTCTGTCAAGGAAACCCAAGATGGAAATTCCATCTGTTTTATTCAGTTGCTGTTTCATTTTTCCCTCCGTTTGAAATGTTATTTTATCGTTCATGAATCAACGGCATCCACTTGCTCCCCACAAAAAGCTTCCAGCGGATACCTCCAGATTTTCCCCAGTTCATTCGTTACCACAAGATAATCTCCATCATAACAAAGCGCTTCACACTGACTAAATCGAATATGAGTAGAACATATCGGCGGTTTGAGCAGGTCAGATTCCGTTGCGACGTTGTAAAAGTTGATTATTTTTTCAGTAAATTTATATATCGTGTAAGAATCTCTTCGGAGCTTTTTGTCGTCGGCATCGGCGATGTAGAAGTTTCCGCTTGAGCCTCTGGTCATACCGTCCCAATCGACGTTCTTGGCTCCCTTCAACTCGACTTTTTGCACAATTTTTCCCCCACTGTTAAAACGAAAGATTTCCTCGTCGTTACCTCTGTCGTTATGTCCCCAATATTCTTCTTTTTCTCTGGCGGGCGTAATCCCCGATAGTTCATCGAGCTTTTTGCTTTACATTACCCGCGTAATACGTAACTCTCCTCGTCACCGTGTTCCCGCATAAGTCGTCCAGGTATCTGTAACCTTATCATATCTGCTTAGGCCATGCCGAGTTCCGACCCAGAGATAGTCGCCGTCCGCAGCTATGGAGAGGACGCAGTTATGTGCCAATCCATCAGTAATAGAGTACATCAAGGGCATTCCCATCTCAATAAAAAAGGTACTGAATTTAACTGCCTGATCCTCATAATCGATATATTTAAGTTCGCCG
>DTYX01001175.1 GCA_012961655.1 Candidatus Poribacteria bacterium | reverse complement strand
TCCAAACCACGTATGAGTTTGGCATCAAGGCGGTAGAGTCCATTTAAGGTCCCCACCCAAAGATTCCCGCTGTTATCCTCATTAATTGCGGTGATAAAATTGTCGGTCAAATCGGATTCGATGGCGAATACCTGCCATGACCTATCGGAAAAATTTACCCCTCGGCTGTTCGTTCCCAGCCATAGTCCGCCAGTTCCATCTTCCAAGATTGCTTGAATGTTATCGCTGACGAGTCCATCCTCGGTCGTTATCAGCCACGAACGCTCAAACGGTTGCGGGGAAAAACTGCTCGCGATGCCGATAACGTTGACGCCGTTGTTGGTGCCGAACCAAAGTCTTCTTCGGCTATCTAGCGCTATTGCCCGCACATTATTTCCAGCTAAACCGTCGGCGACAGTAAACGTATCCCAGTTGTGTCCATCAAATCTCGCCGCCCCATTGGATGTACCGAGCCATATATTACCGATGCTATCCTCTATGATGGCATGAATGTCGCCATTTGGAACGCCGTCATCGGTGGTAAATACAACCCAGTTTTGTCCGTCAAATCGGCTGACAGCGCTAAATTCAACGGATGAAGCCTTAATTCCGAACCACATCTGTTGATTCCCTGATGCGGCAAAACCACCTGATGCCGCGAAGATGGCAGTTACCCCTCGAGAAAGCAACCCCTCAGCATCTTGATGATTTTCCCAACCTCCGCCGTTGAATATGCTCACGCCCGCAGGCGTTCCGACCCATATATTTCCATAATTATCCTTGGCGATGGCTGAGATTTGGTTATCTAACAAACCGTCGCTGGTGTGGAAAGATTTAAAAGAGGGGCGCTCAAATGGTCGTTCGGGATTTATGAAAGCCACACTGACGCCATTTCGCGTGGCGAACCAAAGACTGCCATCATTTGCCTCGACAATCCCGATTACATCGCTATCCGTCAACCCCTCAGTTTTGGTGTATCTCTGCCACAGTCCATTGAAGCGGCTGACGCCAGCGCCCGTGGCAAACCAGATATCGCCACTGCTATGTTGAAGAATCGCTCGGACGTTATTGCCCGCCAAACCATCAAGACGGGTGAAAGTTCTCCAATGATAGCGTGGATTTACAACTGCCAATGAATGCCTATGAAACGCTTCAATAGCGACAAACGCGATTAATATCAAGACTAATACTTTGGAATTTCGGGACATTTGGAAGTCTCCCATTACAACAGCAAAAGGCGAGAAACTTATTGGGGTTTATCAGTGCGTTCTTACAATTCGCGTCTTTATAAATATTTTATCAAATACACCTTGATTTGTCAACACGGAAAATAATTTTGACTTGACAATAAATATATTATTTGATAGTATAGAGCCGCAGATTTGGCGGTTCACGAAGTAAATCCTCCAAATTCCCCTGCCCCCTTTGGAAAAGGGGGATGCCCTTTAGTAAAGGAGGAAACTGAGCAAAGCAGTTTACGAAGTAAACTGCTGAACGAAGTGAACAGACCGCGCTGATAAAAGCCTGATTATTACCCCGTTAGATACGAAGTTATCTAACAGGGTGAATATACTCCGTATAAGCGTGTTTATGGAAAAGTCCATGAACACTGACATTGTCAAAAATCTGCGGAAGTATAAAAGTAACTAAAAAAGTTTAATTATCTAAAGACTTTTCCTTGTCACGATTTTCATACGCTTCGATTATCTGCTGTACCAACTCATGTCTAACAACATCTTCTGCTGAAAATATATAAACGATATTCCTTCAACTTCCGATAAAACTGATTGCACATCTAACAAACCGGACATTTTTTCAGAAGGCAAATCAATTTGGGTTATATCTCCTGTAACGACCGCTTTGGAATCAAAACCAAGCCTCGTCAGAAACATCTTCATCTGTTCAATGGTAGAATTCTGCGCCTCATCCAATACGACGAAGGAATTATTTAACGTTCGTCCGCGCATAAAGGCAAGTGGTGCAACTTCAATAACTCCACGTTCCATATACCTTTCCATGATTTCAGGCGGCATCATATCATACAATGCGTCATACAGTGGTCTGAGATATGGGTCAACTTTCGCAGCTATATCTCCTGGTAGAAATCCTAAACGCTCCCCAGCTTCCACTGCTGGACGCGTTAGGATAATGCGGCTGACCTGATTGCTTTTTAACGCAGAAACCGCCATTGCCATCGCCAAGTACGTTTTCCCTGTTCCGGCTGGGCCAATGCCAAACACTAGGTCATAAGTTTTTATAGCTGCTACATAACGCCTTTGGCCTGAGGTTTTGGGTCTGATGACCCCGCGCTTAGAAAACACGGGTATTGACTCGCTAATTTTGGCTTCCAAATTGACTGTTTTATGTTCCTTGGCTAAACGTATCGCATATTTTACATCGTTCGCTCCTATTGGATGTCCACTCCTAAGCAAATTGAGCAATTCTTCCAAAACTCGCGCCGATTGCTGAACTGTGTCTACTAATTCGCCGAGAACTTCTAAGCTATCATCTCTTAAAACTATACCTACATTGAAATTCTCTTCAAATAGCTTTAAAAATTCATCTTGATGCCCTAGAATGCTTTGCGCCTCTGATATGCTTTGGAGGGGAACTCTAAAAGACTCTTTCTTTGGCAAGAAGATATCATCTCCAACCTTTATTGATGTTTTATATTGTATCTGAATCTGTATAAAAATGTACTTGAAAAAACGTAAACGGAAGACAAATCTCTTGGTTGGGGTAAGTATAGCATAGTAAGAGAAACAAGTCAAGTGTTTTTTAGGCCTTTGCACTGCATGCCAGGCAGAATTTGGCGGTTAATATTTTGAGAAATCTCAGTTCAAATTCCTTTTTCATCAAGTGGTTCATCAGAAAACAGAGATGACTTCAGACACTGGTAAAACGCGTGTTTTCTGTCAGGATGAGAGTCGATTATTGTAATCAAAACCACAGATTACACGAGATTACCACAAGATTATTTTTTCTTTTTTTATAGCTTTGGCAAACGCTTTAACATCACC
>DTYX01001174.1 GCA_012961655.1 Candidatus Poribacteria bacterium | reverse complement strand
TGGGCCTTTTCAATGATCTTTGACTTTTCGGTCTCTCCCTCAGCGATAAAATCCTGAATAATTTTATTCCTCTCTGAGTTCTTCACCGCGAATCAATTTCAACATCCCCTCAAGAAGAGAGACAAACCCCAATCCTCCTGCATCTACCACGCCTGCTTGTCTGAGTATTGGTAAAAGTTGAGGAGTGTTTTGCAGGGAGATATTCGCTTGGCCTAACATCGCTTCCAATAACTTGGTGATATCCTTCTCCCTTTCCGCCAGCTTGGATGCCATATCCGCTGTTTCTCTAATGACTGTCAGCATGGTGCCTTCGACCGGATTTATAACAGCCCGATAAGCTTTTTCAGAGGCAATTTGAAAAGATGCGGCGATGTCCTTGGAATACATCTTCGATTTTGACCCTATACTTTCGGCAAAACCCGCGAATATCTGTGCCAGAATAATGCCGGAATTGCCCCTCGCGCCTATCAACGCTCCCCAAGCGGATGCTTCTGCCACCGCACCAAGGGATAAATTTCGCAGATTTTCGATTTCTCCAATGGCGGATGACAAAGTTAAGGACATATTGGTTCCTGTATCGCCGTCAGGGACGGGAAATACGTTAAGTCTGTTAAGGTGGTCTTTTCGATAATTTAAAAAATCTGCGCCAGCAATAATCGCCCGCTTAAATCTCTTGCCATCGCAGTAGAGTAGTGCCATCGAATAACACCTCATTATACTCAGTGCATATGAAAAGTGTCCGCTTCAAAACATTATATAGTTTGCGTAAAACGTAAAGCGTGAAACGTGAGCCACGGATTTTCACGGATACTATTTTTTTCAGTGTTAATCCGTGTAAATCAGTGGCTATATCTATGCGTGCAGTAGTTGACACTCAATTTCACGCTCGCAGTAAACACATCTGAGAAGTGACCCAGAATCAGACGGAACGATTTCAAATTCGGGAGTTATCTGCTGAGATTCGCTTTCCTGCATGGAGATGCACTTTGGATTGCCACATCTTATATTATCTCGATTTTTATATCGTGGGAATTGGGGTTTTTGAAACGTTCGTTTAAAATCTGAAAATGGTCCGACGCTTAGAAGAAAGCTAATTAGAGCCATCCGCACCGGCACGCCGTAAGCAGCTTGTCGAAAGTAAGCGCTACGTGGGTCACCGTCGATTTCATAAGCCAGCTCATCGACGCGCGGCAGTGGATGCATTATTATCGCATCCGCTTTGATTTTTTCAAGCAGTTTGCCATCAAAGGTTGGATATTCGATGGTTATTCCAATATCGGCAAACCTCTCCTTTTGAACTCTGGTGAGATAAAACGCGTCGATGTCGGGAATTTCATCTAAATCTTTAAAGAAATCGCCCCATAACCCCGATAATACCCAGATGGTCGATGTTCGGACCGCGTTCTGTGAATGGGAATTTATTTTTTTCAACGCCTGACCGACATCGACAATCTCTTCCTGATGACAGCCATATCGAAATCCCAAATCTTTGATGATGTAATCGGGCATGTCCAGATTCTGGGCGGAGATTAACACGATATTAGCTTTGAATCTCGCCAAGGCGTAAGCCAACGAATGCACCGTCCGTCCATACTTCAAGTCGCCGCATAGCGCGACGGTCAAGCCTTCGATTCGCCCTTTTTCCTTCCTGAGCGTATATAAATCGGTCAATGTCTGTGTGGGATGTTGATGTGCGCCATCTCCCGCGTTGATGACGGGGACGCCGGCATAATCTGCAATAACCTTCGGCGCGCCCTCCCAGGGATGTCTGACGACGATAACATCCGCGTAGCTTCCGATGATTTTAGCTGTGTCCGCAATAGTCTCACCTTTGGCGACGGAGGCGCTACCCGCTTCCGTGACGCTGCTGACATCTCCACCCAATCTGTGCATCGCTGACTCGAACGACAACCGTGTGCGCGTGCTCGGCTCAAAAAACAGAGACGCCATGTTGTAACCGGCACAAATATCCAATAAACTTTCGCGGCCTTTCGATTTGATTTTTCCTTTATGCTGTGACATGACGTCCGCAGCGTCGAACATCATAAGAATCTCTTCGTTGGATACATCATCGATAGTTGTTAGATGCCTTATTTCCATAACATCACGTTGTCCTTTCAAATTTGAGATGTTTCAAGTCTGTTTTATCATTATTCGACGGTTTTGTCAAGGAGTAGCGTTGCTGACTCTGCTTCATGCTCGACTATGCCCCTCTTCGTCTCCAGACATTTACGGTTTAGCCTTCGCCCATCAGATTTTTATAAACTTCATAAGTATCTGCGGCAATCTGTTCCCACGAATACTTTTCAATCGCCCGTTTTCTCCCCAATGCGGCCAATTCCGATTGCAGATTTTCATCGTGAGCTAACAGCAGCAATTTATCTTTCAGGTCATCCGCATCGCCTTCATGGAAAATCAAGCCGGCGTCGCCGATAACGTTGGGGATTTCCCCGGAGTCCGAGCCGATGACAGGGACTTCACAAGCCATCGCTTCGACTAATACGCGCCCGAAAAATTCCACCCAACCTGGCGTCGTCAGCGACGGCAAAACAAGCGCATCCATGCAGTTGATATACCGCGGGACATCTTCAGGCGGGACTGCATCCATCCAGCGCAATTTATGGGAGATGCCCAGCTTTTCCGATAGCGCGACCAGGTTCGATTTATATCCCCCGCGTCCCAAAATGAACAGTCGATAATCCAGCCCTCCCAATTTCGCCGCCGCGCACAGGAGCGTGTCCAACCCTTTCATCTGAAGCAATCTCCCTGCATAACCGATTACAAATTTTCCCTCCAATCCAAGTTGAGATTTCAGTTCCGACACATCAATTTTTCTGAACAACTGCACATCAACGCCATTTGGGAAGGGCTTAAGCGGCCCGCGATAACCCTTGCGCCGAAGAATTTCTCCCGCACTGTCGCTCAGTGGAAATGCCATGTCCGTTTCCTTAAAAAACAGTTTTTCTATCCACGTGGGCAACATGAAAAAACGCTGTTTCATCCAGATGCTCAGAGATGTCCTGAAGATTAATCGACTTTTGGAGCAAAACAGTTTCTTGAGCAAAAGCACTTGCAAGGCGCACATACTCCAGGGTTCTTCCTCAAAATGGATGATGTCCGGTTTGAAATCCCTGAAATGAGTCACAATACCGCGTGTATAAAAAAATCTGCTGGTATAACCCGAAAAACAGATAGGACAAGGAAAGCCCTCGTATCTCGAAGTGGCGCAGGCATCCCTGCCTGTGGTAGTTGGCAGACAAGGATGTCTGCCCCACAAGGTTTCAGTGTCAGATTGTGGCGCAGGCATCCCTGCCTGCGATTCAAACACGATATCCTGAAAATTCTCAAGCCATTGGGTTGGCGTGACAACGCGCAATCTGACGTCGCCGAACCGTTTGGCGATTTCTTCAAATTTGCGACGGTATGGTTTGAGAATGTACAGATGGGAAAAGACTAGTATTTTGATCATATCGTTTTTTCAGCAGTATTCAGGCATATAGACGCAATACGTAATGCGTGAAATAATTACGTTTTACGCTTTACGTTTGATGGAATAATACCAT
>DTYX01001173.1 GCA_012961655.1 Candidatus Poribacteria bacterium | reverse complement strand
TATAATGCCCTCAGTTCGAGAAAGTCTCCACCCCGTTCGTAAAAATATGATAACAAGAATCATCATTCCTGAGAGCATAGCAATTGAACCAAGTCCTTGAGGGTCTATCGTTAATGGGTTGAATATCCCTGCAAGTCCAAGTACACCGAGAATATTGAATAGATTGCTTCCTATAAGATTCCCGGCTGAGATTCCATGCTTCTCTTTTAATACTGCTGCAAGGGATGTTGCCATCTCAGGAGCAGAAGTACCTGCTGCAACAATGGTGATACCAATAACCCACTCAGATATACCCAGTACTCTTGCAATATCGGCTGCTGAGTTAACCAGAAAATTTCCACCGCCAACAATTGATGCAATACTTAAGGGGAAAATAAGAAAGTCCTTCCATGTTGCCTTTTCAAGTATTATAACTTCTTCCTCAAGTGCTTCCTTTTTGAAAAATAAAAACAAAAGATAAGCTAGAAGCAGGCTGATTAAAACTATTCCCTCAACTTTTGTTAATAAAAGATTATGGAAAAAAAATAAAAGCAGAAAGGTAATTCCAATCATGAATAAGCCATCTCTGTAAACCAGTTTTCTGGATGTTTGAATGGTTTTTACAATAGCAACAGCTCCGAGAATAAATCCAACATTAAAGATATTAGAGCCGACAATGTTGCTCACTGAGATATCTGGTTTTCCCTTTAGTGCGGCGCCAATCGTAACAGCAAATTCAGGCGCTGAAGTGCCGAAGGCAACTACTGTCAATCCAATAACGAGATTGGATAGTCCAAGGGTTCCAGCGATTCTGCTGGCAGAGTCAACCAGATATTTTGCGCCAAACCACAGCATTAGAATAGATAATACCAGAACTAGAGAATCAATTATCACTATATCCTCTCATCTTTTTTGTAGTAGAGCGAATCCATGCCCGTGAACGACATGTTGCGTCTGTCGCCTATGGAAGCATCTTCAGAAAGAACGGTGAAATTCTGCACGCATGAATGCGGCAGCCCCCTTGCGTTAATTTTTTAACATTTATCGGTTTACAATCCTTACTTTCCCCTTTCCCCTTTCGCATTTTTTTGGTGGGAGCGTCCTTTTCGACGGGGACAGATTCTCCTGTCAGAGCAGCTTCATCTACCTTCAGATTAACGCTCTCCACCAACCTTACATCCGCTGAAACCCTATCTCCTGTCTGGAGTAACACGATATCTCCAGGCACAATCTCCTTAGTTTTCATCGTAATCAACTAGATTACGTTCCAAAGTCAAGCGGCACCGTAGGACAACTTGCTATATCCATTGCCAAAGGCGGCTTCGGCTTCATTCTTCGCCATGCGAAATAGAGCCGCAAAGTGTCGCTCACTATCGATGATTCTCATCCCCTTTCCACCACCCCCAGCAGCGGCTTTGACCAGTACGGGAAAACCTATCTTCTTAGCCGCCTCTAATGCCTTATTCTCGTCGTCTACGGTGTCTTTGGTGCCGGGGACAACTGGCACGCGCGCCTTACGCATTGTTTTTCTGGCGACCGATTTGTCGCCCATCATGACAATTGCTTTCTCAGGCGGGCCAATGAAGGTGATGCCACATGCCTCGCAAATCTCGGCAAACTGCGCATTTTCCGCAAGAAATCCATAGCCTGGATGGATGGCGTCGGCATCAGTGATTTCGGCGGCGCTGATAATCCTTGGGATGGACAGATAGCTTTCCGAACTTGGCGACGAACCAATGCATACCGCTTCGTCCGCAAGCTGAACATGCATCAAATCCTTATCCGCTGTCGAACAGATGGCAACGCTTCGTAACGAAAGCTCTTTGCAAGCTCTAATAATCCGCACGGCAATTTCGCCCCTATTGGCAATCAGGATTTTGCTGAAACTCATTTTTGTTTTCCCTCCTGCGCCGAGAACCAGCGAATGCGCCCGTTCGAGGCTGAGCGAAGCGAACATAGTGACACTGTGCACCTTTTTTAATGCGGTAAGACGAAGTCGTAGGGTTGTTAAAACACAACCCTATAAATCCGTTGCTTTTTGCAGTTTCGACTGTCGTTTCG
>DTYX01001172.1 GCA_012961655.1 Candidatus Poribacteria bacterium | reverse complement strand
TTAAATATTTTAAAATCAACAAATCTGAAACACTACCACATGGACGAATGGACCGATTACGGTTGTCCGTGGCGTATTGAAAACGGCGAACTGATTATGATTCCCGCCGGGATGCAATGCGGTTTCACAATAGGGGAAGCCGACTGGCAGGATTATACCGTCGGCGTGAAAGTCAAGATTTCTGAATCGACTTTATGGTTTGCTGGAAGATCGACGCGTCAAAAGTCGTTCATGAAGTTCTCGCGCTGCTTTCAAAAGATCTTCCGTGTTTGAAAGCGCATCATCCAACTCTTTTGACGCATCGCGCTGTGCCCACAATTTTAATGCTATTTCGCATTCTTTTATCGCTTTTTGGAACTGTCCCTGTTTGGATAGAGAAAAAGCGATGCGGTAATGACACTCTGCTTGATAACCGAGACTTTTGTATTTTGAAGCAAGCAGGTGAGAGAGAAGCTGTTGAAAAGTTTGTTGAGCTTCCTGCCATTTTCCCTGTCTCTCTTCGATAAGCCCTTTCATATACATGGCCGCGGGATTACAAGGGAACAACTGATATAGTTGTTGATTCAATTGATACGCTTGTTCATAATTTTTCTCATTATAATAGATGGACACTAATGCGTACTTGCCTTCAATTTCTGAATGCTTGCCTTTTTGAATCGACAACCTAATCTCTTCAATTCCTCTCTGACGATTATCACCGATGAAAGGCAGAAACCAAAAGGCTTTTGATTTAGCGCTACGCCAGTAGTGGTAAATTCCTGCACCGTAGTAGGCGTCGTAAAGCGTTGGATCCAATTCAATCGATTTGCTCAAACACGAGGCGCCCTTTAAACCATCTATAAAACCCCGAAAAAATTTTTGTTGATTGATTTTATGCACTCCTCTGTGACCGCGAGCGTTGCCGAAGTACATATATGCAACAGCATTGTTTCTGTCGTTCGCCATAGCTTCTTTTCCTCTTTTGATGGCCAAATCGATAAATTTCTCAAACTGCGGTTCAAAATCTCTCACCCTATAGTTTCGCATAATCGTTTGATATAGAGCCGCAAGATAGTAATATCCAGCGGGGTTTTTAGGATACAGATTTATGATTCTCTTATATGTCTTTTCAGCCTCCTTATACTGCCCAGAGTAGGTTAAGAAAAGTCCCTGATTTATCAACGACTCCAAATTGGAAGATGATTCCTTTGCAGAGGACGAAATATCCATCCCCGCGTACACCATATACCCATTGGGCTCAAAAGTTTGGAGCAGATTGACCATGTTCGTTTTGCTCATTGGCTTACCTCTGGTAAACTCCCCAATGGAAATATCAAATAGTTCAGAAGTGGCTTCCGATTTGCTGAACTCTGCGGCTATTTGCCAGGCAAAGAGCTGAAAAAGTAAGAAAATAAAATGAATTGGTTTCATAAGCTTTAATGCTGAAAATTACTCTTGTCGGTGGATTTTATTCACGCGGAGAAGCAATGGTAGCCAAAAATTCTCCTGCATCCGCGTATGGATGTTGTGCCGGTAATGCGACATCGCAATTTGCTCTGCATGCGCCGTAAGCCCGCAGGTGGCCGCTGACTGGCGCGACGATTTCTATCGTTTCCAATGCTTCATCTTCGTCGAGATATAAGCTCGGTTCATCCAGACCTTCCAATTCGCCATTTAGCATCCCCAAATGCTTGGCGACATTGGTGGCAGCACGAACGCCGCGCTGGACTTCGCCTTCGGCTCACAATGACATTACTCGGTTTCTGATTCTTTTTCTGAACATCTATACTAAAACAACGCGTTCTGCACAATGAACGACGCAAACACCAACGAAACCATAGACATCAGTTTAATGAGGATATTCAGCGAAGGGCCTGAGGTGTCTTTAAATGGGTCGCCGACGGTATCTCCGACGACGCCGGCTTTATGCGCATCAGAGCCTTTGCCGCCCAAGTTACCTTTTTCAATGTACTTTTTGGCGTTATCCCATGCTCCGCCTGCGTTGGCCATCATGATAGCCATAGCAAATCCGGAGACCAATGCGCCAACGAGCAAGCCGGTGACGCCTTCCACTCCGAGTAACAAACCGACGATGATGGGCGCAGCAATTGCCAAAACTGAGGGAAGAATCATCTCCTTCTGCGCCGCGCGGGTGCTGATGAGCACACAACTGGCGTAATCCGGTTCATCCTTGCCATCCATCAAACTTAACTCTCTAAACTGCCTGCGAACTTCTCGAACGATGCTACCCGCGGCGCGCCCGACTGCCTGCATCGTCATCGAACAGAACAGATACGGCAGCATTGCACCGATAAATAGTCCGACGAGAACCGTCGGATTCTCAATAGAGATGTTAAAATAATCGTGCAAAAATGCCAGTTTATCGCCTATGCTAATTGGAGTCAGGTTCTGGAATAGTTCCTTTGCTTCACCTACGACCTCTTGACCGCTGAAAAACTGGAACTTGTTTAAGGCGCTAGCATTGCCGAATTCAGTTGCCAATTCTGAAGGTAGGTTGCCCTTGTCGAGTAAAAATTTGCCAAAAGCAGGCAAGCTACAGATGAACTTCAAAGCTTCCTCTTTGAATGCCGATATAAGCGCCAACGCGGTCAACGCGGCTGAGCCGATGGCAAATCCCTTGCCTGTGGCGGCTGTTGTATTGCCAAGCGCGTCGAGAGCATCTGTGCGTTCGCGAACCTCTGCCGGTAAGTGCGCCATCTCCGCGTTGCCGCCGGCGTTATCTGCGACGGGGCCGTATGCGTCAGTCGCTAACGTGATTCCCAAAGTGCTCAACATACCGACTGCCGCGATGCCGACACCGTAAAGTCCCATGTTAAAATCGTATCCGCCTCCCGCTTTTGCGCTAAACAGGAAGCTGAGGAAAATCGCGATAGCGACTGTGATGACAGGAATTGCCGTACTTAGCATGCCAACTGATAGCCCTTGAATAATCACAGTCGCAGGGCCAGTTTCAGCTTGATTAGCGATTGAACGAGTCGGCTTGTACTTATCGGATGTGAAGAACTCTGTAAAGTAACCGATAATCAAGCCCGCGACAAGTCCCGTCATAACTGAACCCCAGATGCCGATATACTCCTTGCCGAGTGTAACCCACACAACGATAAAGGCAACAATGGCGATAACTCCGGCGCTGAAATAGATACCGGTACGCAACGCCCTGAGTAAGACAGCCTGCGAAGCTTCCTCACCTGCACGAACGAGAAACGTGCCCAAAATCGAGGCGACAACTCCGATAGCCGCCAAGACCATTGGAACAGTGATACTTTCCAACGCCATGCCGAACTTCGCGAAAGCCGCCGCGCCCAAAGCCATTGTCGCTATGATTGAGCCGACGTAGGATTCATACAGGTCAGCCCCCATGCCAGCCACGTCGCCCACATTGTCGCCGACGTTATCAGCGATGACTGCGGGGTTTCTCGGGTCATCCTCGGGGATTCCTGCTTCTACTTTCCCTACGAGGTCAGCGCCGACGTCAGCGGCTTTGGTGAATATGCCTCCGCCGACGCGTGCGAACAACGCCTGTGAGCTTGCGCCCATGCCGAATGTCAACATCGTGCTTGTGATGGTTCTAATCTGTTCGCCTTCCTCCATGCCTTTGTACAGGACGTATTTCAGAAAATAGAACCAAAGGCTTATGTCCAATAATCCGAAACCTACCACCATCAATCCCATTACAGCGCCGCTGGAGAACGCAACTCGCAAGCCGCTGTTTAAGCTGTCCCGCGCGGCGTTTGCCGTTCGAGCGTTTGCCCTGGTCGCCATCTTCATGCCCAGAAATCCGCATAGACCGGAGAAGAATCCACCGGTCAAAAAAGCAAACGGTACAGGCGCGGCAAGATACTTCACCGGTTTCTCCAAAGGGAATATCCAAGACATCAATCCCAACAGCACAAACATAACCGCGAAATAAATCGCTACAACACCGTATTGACGATTCAGATAAGCGTCGGCGCCTTCGCGAACCGCAGCGGCAATCCGCTTCATCTCATCGGTGCCCTCGTCGGTTTTAATAATTTTCCAAACTAAATAGATGCAAAACAGAAGCGCCAGAGTTGAACCAACAGGCGCCAACCACGTCAGATTTACTTTGGCATTACCATCTGCTGCCATTACTGGAGAAGAGATGATGAATAACCCGACCATAGCGATTAAAATGAGCATCCTCTTCTCCAATATCGCTATGCCAGTCCTCTTTTGAAACAATTTACCCTCCTTGTGTCTGAATAGTAAAACGTGATGAGTGATAAGCGATAAATATAAAATTACCCACCACGCATCACGTTTCAGTACCTAATGCATTGTAAATTATATTCCGATAGTCATTCTTTTTTA
>DTYX01001171.1 GCA_012961655.1 Candidatus Poribacteria bacterium | reverse complement strand
TTTATGTCCTTCAATGCGAGGTAAATTCCTCTTTTCAGCCCAGCGGCCATTGCCATCCATAATAATAGCTATATGCTTTGGCAACCTTTTCCTATCAAGCAATTGTTCCAATTCAATTTCTGTTAGGGACTCAAAATTATTGATGTCCATCTGTTCGTCACTTCGCTCCTCGGCGTTTTCCCCCCTGCCCCATGTGGGGGTTATAGTAACCGCCTTTATCACTCTTATTTAGTGGTAAAGGATAATTTTGACCACAACCACCACTTTAGGGGGTTGCGTTCTAGCAACTCCCCTCACCACTAAATATTTAACATGAATTCTATACTAAAGTTCCAGTAGTTCCTCTTCTTTTGCCTTCAGAAGTTCATTTATCTCTTCAATATATAGGTCTGTTATCTCCTGGATTTCATCCTGGCGCATTCGACTTTCATCTTCGGAAATTTCACTTGACCTCTCAAGTTTTTTAATCGCGTTATTAGCGTCTCGGCGAATGTTTCGGACGGCGTTGCGACCATCCTCAGCTAATTTTCTGACATGCTTCGCCAGGCTCTTCCGCCGTTCTTCAGTTAACTGAGGAATTGTCAATCTGATGACGTTCTTATCGCTGTTGGGATTCAACCCGAGGTCTGACCTTGTGATAGCCTTTTCAATCTCCTTTATAATTGTTTTATCCCAAGGCTGAATAACAAGCAACCGCGGTTCAGGTGTTGTTACAGTCGCGACCTGTTTAATAGGACTTTTCGTACCATAATAATCAATTTGAATGTTATCAACTAGAGAGGGAGAAGCCCTACCAGTGCGGATAGATGAAAAATCTTTAGCAGTCGCTTCTACGGCTTTTTCCATTCGAGTTTCGGCATCACGAATAACTTGCTTTGGCATTTTATTTCTCCTTTACGGAATTGGGAATTCGGATTTCCTCAGTGTTTATTTTGATTGAACTTTGAATTCCGCGTTCTGAAAAATCCCTACGTACTGATAATTGTCCCAATATCTTCTCCGAATACTATTCGTTTGATATTTCCAGGCGGGGTTAGCTTAAAAACGATAATCGGGAGTTGATATTCCTTGCATAATGAGAAGGCAGTTAGATCCATCACCCGCAACTCCTTTTGAATTGCTTCGTTATAGCTAATTTGGCTATATTTCTTGGCATTCTTATCGATAAGTGGGTCAGAGGAATAGACGCCATCTACTTTTGTTGCTTTCAAGATTACATCAGCTTGAATTTTTAGCGCCCATAGCGCGGCTCCCGTATCAGTGGTAAAAAATGGTTGCCCAGTCCCACCAGCAAAAATTACTATCTCTTTCTGCTTTAGTCTTTTAATTACTTGATGGTGGCTACATAATTCAGCAATCGGCTTAATCTCTATATTACTGGCGATATAACTATTGATGCCTTGCTTATTCAACGCCGCTTGTAGAGCCATGGCATTTATCACCGTTGCGAGCATTCCTATCTGGTGAGAAGTGGTTTGCTCTATCTCTTCAACAGAAGCGCCGCGCCAAATGTTGCCACCACCGACCACAACACCAAGCTCAATACCACAATTCTGAATTTCTGCTAATTCTATAGCTAAATCACGGAGAAAATCAAAGCTAATCAAGTGGTCTTTGTAGCTTGGATCACCTCTCATCATCTCACCGCTAAGTTCCAATACTACTCGTTTATATATGGGATTTTGATTCATCGATTATATGATTTGGGGAGATTGGGTCGTAGCGCATGTCTCCAGATTTGCGGCAATCCGAGCACAAGTCAGGAGACTTATGCTACTTAAAAAATAATGAGTGTGGTGAACGGAATTCGGAACGACCACTCACCACTCACTACTTTCCTTTTATGTTTCTTGACCAAGTCGATAGCGTGTAAATCTCCGTACCACAATATTCTCGCCAAATTTAGCTATCTTTTCCTTAACTAATTGACCTACAGTTTGATGGTCATCGCGAATAAAAGGCTGCTCAATTAAACAATTCTCAGAGTAAAATCGGCTTAATCTGCCTTCGACAATTTTTTCGACAATTTTTTCTGGTTTACCTTCATTGATGGCTTGGTTCCTAAGGATGGATTTTTCCCTCTCAATGACTTCCTCTGGAACATCTTCTTTATTGATATATCGCGGATTGGTTGCAGCTACCTGCATCGCGATGTCCTTAGCTAGACGCTGGAATTCTTCATTGCGGGCGACGAAATCTGACTCGCAATTTAATTCCAAAAGCACTCCAACTTTATTTCCCGCATGTATATAGGAAGCGACAACACCTTCTGATGCAGTTCTGTCCGCCCTCCGTTCTGAAGCCTTTATCCCTTTCTCCCTGAGCCATCTGATTGCATCTTCCGTGTTCCCATCGGTTTCACTGAGCGCGTTTTTACAATCCATAACCCCAGCGCCAGTTTTTTGGCGTAATTCCTTAACCATCGCTGCTGTAATTTCCATCTACTCATGAACCTCCATTATTTATTTGCTCCCGGCGAATTCTTTAAATTTCAGTAATATGAGAAATGGCAAAATCTATCACTCGAAAGCTAGACAATCCGTCTTATATTGGCACCTATCCAACCTCAGTTTCACCTTCTGCTT
>DTYX01001170.1 GCA_012961655.1 Candidatus Poribacteria bacterium | reverse complement strand
TTGAAGAGGGAAAGAAATTCTAATTTACCAAAGTCAAGATAAAAAGCTACTTTTAAAAGGAGAGAACTAATTATGCCGACAATTGTTGATAGTAAACCATCACCTGAATTTACGCCTATCAGTTTGGCTGGTGTCTATAACCGAAACGGAGCCAGCTTCTGTGGAGATGAGCTGGCTGATGAGACATTGGCGGGGAAAGAACTATCGCTGACCGGAGAAAACGTCATTCGCGGTATCCCCTTTCACCTCGGAGATGCTGCGGAAAACAACATTCTTTTTCTCAAAAATGATGCAGTTACATTCGATTTCGACGCGCCTATCACCTGCTGTTATTTTGTCTTCATCCATACTGCTGTTGCCAAGCGGGATGTGCCAGATGGAGATGGCATAACCCGTCCACCCAGGGGTCGCATAATTCTCGGCGATAAAGTTGCGGACTACCAGCTTATCTATGAAGATGGAAGCGAGCAATCGGTTGCCATCCGCCGCCGCTTTGCTATCGGGGAGTTACACAAGGATTGGGGGGATGAATGTTTTGAGGCAGTCCCGCTGACAAAGTCCAGCGCAATTCCCACCATTTCAGAAAGGATGAGCGCGGGTGAGCCTCCGGACGCACTCTTTGGGCGAAGTCAGACCCGCGTCAGCGTTGAAAGTTCACCAGTACCCGTGGGATATTGGGTCTATGCCCTGGAAAATCGGAAGCCAAACGAAGTGATAAAAAGTATACGATTTGTCCCTGCCGAAGAGAGCGCCTTGCTAATCCTGGGACTTACAGCGACTAATTTGGGGGGAAATCCGCTGCGCTGGGGACGGCGACAAAAGGCTTTGCTTACTTTGCCAGAGGGAGTGAGTATCGGTCACCCTGATGCTTCAGGTCGTTACGCGGGATTGGGAATCGACCTGGGACAGATTATCTCCGTCACGCCGAGACTAGACTACGATAACGCTCACTGGAAAGATGGATACAACAACAAGGCTCCGGTGCGGGTGGAGAATCAGTTTATCGTAGAATACTGCGCTCATCCAGCGGCGCGGTTTACCGTCGCGTCGAAGGACAAGCTCTCCTTCGCCGTCAGTGATTGTGAGAAAATTAATATCAGCACAGAGACATCCTCATTAGAGCCGATAAATCCCGCCGAGCAAGATGTCATCATAAAAATTATCGAAGCCAAGAGCAAGAAAAAAGTCGCGGTGAAACTTCACATCCACGGCGAGGCGGGCGAATATCTGCCGCCGGCGGATAGACATCGCATTCCCAATCCATACTGGTTTGAGGACTACAGCCCGGATTACCCCGCCAATGGGATACATCTCTGCACCTACATAGATGGCGAGACGAGGGTAAAACTTCCTCTGGGCAATGTGTACATCGAAGTCTCCAAGGGATTTGAGATTAAACCCATCCGAGAAGTTTATAATATCACTCCTGAAACTACCGAGATAGTCATCGAAATCGAACATGTGCTTCCGTGGCGGGAGAAGGGCTGGGTATCGGCTGATACTCACGTTCATTTCCTCTCACCCCAGACAGCATTGCTGGAAGGCGCGGGCGAAGGTGTCAACGTGGTCAACCTGCTTGCCAGCCAGTGGGGGGAGTTGTTCACGAACGTCGGCGATTTTGATGGCTGCACCACCTTCGGCAGCAAAGAGGCGGGCGGCGACGGTGAATATCTGGTGCGGGTCGGCACAGAAAACCGTCAGCACGTCCTCGGACATATATCGCTCTGCGGCTACAACGGCAGAATAATCACCCCACTGACGACGGGAGGTCCTGACGAATCCGCTCTGGGCGATGCCGTGGAAGTTACCCTATCACAGTGGGCGAAGCAATGCAAGGAGCAAGGCGGTGTCGTCGTTCTGCCACATTTTCCAAACCCGCGTTGCGAAAATGCGGCTGCCATCGTGCTGAACCACATCGATGCCGTCGAGATGACTTCTTGGGGAAATCTCTATGACGGCATCGACCCATACTCGTTGTCGGACTGGTATCGGTACTTAAACTGTGGCTATTTTGTCGCAGCGGTGGGTGGAACCGACAAAATGAGCGCCACAACAGCGGTTGGAACGGTTCGCACCTACGCGCTAATTGAGGATGGGGAGTTCACCTACGATGCGTGGAAAGAGGCGGTCCGCGCTGGCCGAACATTTGCCACGTATGGGCCTCTCATGGAATTCTCCGTCGAAGGACATCCGATGGGAAGCCGCATCGAACTTCCAGCTAGCGGCGGAACACTCAACGCGGAATGGCAACTTGCCACAGTAACTGTGCCCATTAGTAAAGTTGAACTCGTGGTCAACGGTGAGACACGTGAAGTCTTCAGTGTAACACCCGATAAGCGAGAAGTTCAGGGGAGTTTTTCCGTACAAGTCAATAGAAGCAGTTGGCTCGCACTGAGAGTACGTGGAGGCTATGCCGATAAGCATGAGATGATAGCCGCTCACAGCAGTCCGATTGTGGTCAGAGTTGATGAGAGTGAATTCTTCGCCGCCGCCGATGCCATGACAATCCTCGAACAGATCGAAGGCGCCATCGCGTTCATAGATACCGTAGCGACGCGGGCTGAGGCGAAAGCGTACAAAACTGTAAAGATGACTCTGACTGCTGCTCACAGGGGACTGCACAACCGCATGCACAACATGGGGGTATTTCACGAGCATTCCCCGATGGATGAACATGAACATCCTCATCATAAACATTGATGTTCTGAAGTGCAGAAGTCTCTGCTTCTGCACATAAGTTCTGGATGAACGGCAGAGGCGTCTAGCGGGTTTTTCGCCCCCGTGAACCTTAATGCGTGACGCGTAATACGTAATTCTTTCTTTTTACGCATTACGTATCTGTTTCATTTGTGTGCCATTAAGTTATAGTTTATTTTTTTTAAAGTTATCTAATATATCTCTCGGATAGAGCGTCAAAAGCTGGCTTATGGCTGCCATCAGGTCTTACAAGCCCCCAATATCCCTCAGCAGTCTCTAGCACTGGAAAGAAATGCCGTGTGAGATATATTATAGTTTTTACTAGGGCGGGGAGAGAGCGGCCGATTCCAAAGGATTCTAGGAGAGAGCGATTTTTTTTGAGATGTTCTAAGAGAGGATGTTCTTTGTCAAAATCTCTCAGCCGCGGCCGCTCTCTTTCAAACTGTTCTATAAGCCATCGAATAAATTTTATCATAGAGATCTTAAATTCTCTCACCGTTTGAGTCCAGGCGTCATTCAAAACTTTACGGGCGCGATTCATTACCTTTACGTCGAAAGGATAAATTGTAACGGAGTGCTGGTCTGGAGTCTTGATTTCAAAATAGAAGAATCCTTTGGCTCCAGCATCCCAAGCGGCGTCAAAGGCTTGTGCAACATAGGTTGCCTGATTGCTCTCTGTCCAATCAAGAGCTGTTGGGCCTGAGGGCACACCTATGGAAGTAACGATAACCGGCTTCCCTTGAGCTTTTTCTATGGCGGTTTCTATTCTGCCTCTCAGACGCTCATAACAGTCTGGGTCTGGATTGCCCTGACTTTCAAAAAAGTCAATTCCAACAATATCCATGTATTGCGCCAAATCAGCTATTGCATCTGGCCAGTCAAGCACCTCAGCCCCACCCGAAAGGAACTCGCTCTCGGCGTAAGTTAAAGTGACGGCGGCTGGTATATCCACATTAAATGGAAGAGATACCAACGCTGAAGCATCCTCGTCTTTTATCCCATCGCGCAGGGTGATGAGCAAATTTGTAATGAAATCCCAATCAGCCCAACCATTCCCCGCTTTCCATCCGCCAAAAATACGAAAGAGAGCAGACTGATTTAATTCTGGGTCTACCATCCAGTAAGAAATCTCGCTTTTATACCTTCTTACCACAGCTCTAATGTGAAGGTACAGATGGCCTAAAAAATTGTCTCTTCCTACGGGGTAGAGTTCCTTGCCATAAGGATTATCATACCATTCGACTGGTTCGCCTGGATTATGTGGGATAATGGGTTTGCCTTCATGGACGGGAACTGTATTCGTGAAACATTGCCCTATCACTGGAAAGACTTTAAATCTGTATGATAGGAGCGTATTTATGACATCATCGAATCGCGTCCAGTCGTGGGTCGCGATGTATTCATCAATCATCGCTGGATTTTTTTTGACCTCGTCTACAGGTAGGTCAACTTGTGAAATATCGGGCTCAACATGATTCCATATGAGAAATGGAGCATGCCACTTAGCCCCTAGCTCCTTGATATCTGGAATTGAACCTGTTCTTGTTCCCCAGGTGTTAATACCATACATAAACTCTTCCTCAGCATACAAAGCGCCTGTGGCGATAAGGAACGACAAACATACCCCCAAAACTGTTTTTATCACTATAATCTCTCCTTGTATAGAAATTTTTTAAAAAGCGACATTCTCCTCTTCTCAAGTATTATCTAAATAGATTTTAACATAATTAAAAAAAAGAAAACAAGTAAAAATTAGCACCTTGTTACGCAAGTTCGAAACTTGCGCTACATCTTGTTAGCAATCCGCTTGGGTTACATCTTAATTTCTTCTCATATGGTCAAACCGGATGGATTCATCACAAATATTCAATAGAGAATTCGGAGGCAACAGTTGGATATGGCAACTAATTTAGATGGATACGAATTTTTACTTCGCCTGTTATTGGCGATAGCGTTGGGTGGTTTGATTGGGTTGGAACGCGAGTTTCACGGACGAGCGGCGGGTTTAAGAACGCATATCCTCGTCTGCTTAGGCTCTACTATTATTATGATAGCGTCAATGAGGCTTTACGAGCAATATGCTGACCTCATGAATGACAGCACCGTTCGTATTGACCCTGGGCGGATTGCCGCTGGGATTGTCACTGGCATCGGCTTTTTGGGAGCAGGCGTCATCTTGCAGTCAGGCAACATCGTCCGCGGACTAACCACTGCAGCTAGCGTTTGGTTTGTAGCGGGGGTCGGCATTGCGATAGGTATTGGGCTCTACATCCTTGCTTCTGAAGTCACTGCCTTGGCTTTGTTCGTTCTGTTTGCATTGAAGCCAATAGAACGATACATCCATCCTGATTACTATCAAAAGCTAAGTATCACAGCCGTTCAACAGCCAGGGCTTTTGGAGAAGGCTCGCGCTATATGTCGGCGACATAAATTAGCGATTAAAAATTATGAAATACTTGAGAATGTTGATAAAAATCTTACGACTGTTGTCCTCAATGTTAAGTTCAAATGGAATGATGAGATAGGAGAGATATTAGTCGAAGAATTTACTCACATAGATGGTGTCCGTTATGTGTCTTGGAAAATATGAGACATAACTTTACAGAACGCTCATAAGTTATTTACTGGGATAGAAAAAGAGCAAATTTAGTATTGAAAATCACCAAAATGTTCCGAATAATCAATTATTGGCCATTTATATTTTTCATTCTGATTCCTTACCTCATTTACGTCAGCCGCAAGAGTTTCATCGATGCTGCTCCGTGGCGTAAGAATCTGACGCTCGGTATTAGAATCCTCGTGCTTCTCTTTATGGTTCTGGCTTTGACCGATCTAAAATGGCGCAGACAAAGCGAGACGCTAGCGGTAATCTTCGCGGTCGATGTTTCTGACAGCATCTCAGCGTCCCAGCGTGAAGAGGTCGCTCAACAAATCAATGACGCGGTCAAAAATCTCAGGGATTCCGACAAATTTTCAATTATTACTTTTGCCGCGAACGCTTCCGTACTGATTCCACTCCAGCCGAAACTTCTCGTTAAAGCATCCGCTGCGGATTTTGCTCAACTGCTCTTCGATTCTGTTTCAGATACTCAATACACCAATATCGCTAGCGCCATCCGTTTAGCTCTGTCTATATTCCCCCAGGCAAACCAGAAACGAATCGTCTTATTTAGCGACGGCAATCAAAACGTCGAAGATGCGCGCCAACTTGCAAAGGTCGCCAAAGCCAACGATGTGGAGATTGACGTGATACCGATTTCAAGTCGAATTGGCGCAGAAGTATTGGTCGCTAAACTACAGATACCGGCTCAAGTTCGAGTTGGTGAGCCATTTAATTTGAGGATGGTAATTGAGAGCGCTCTCAAAACATCTTCGACGATACAGATTTATCAAAACGGACAGTTGGTGGGCGAACCTAAGGGATACGAACTTACCGCGGGAAAGCAGTTGCTCGACGATTTTCCACAACGTTTGAATTCTGAGGGAACTTACGAATACAAAGTTGTCGTAACTACTGAAAAAGATACTATCAAGGAAAATAATACCGCTTACGGTTTAGTAACGGTACGAGGTAAGCCAAAAGTTTTGTATGTGGGATTTAATCCTAATGTTGCAATGCAAACTGTTTTCACTCAAAATAGCATCGACGTTACATGGATTGACCCCAAACAGATGCCGAATACCTTAACCGATTTGCAGTCCTACGATGCAGTTATTTTCGACAATGTTCCTGCTGAATCAATTTCAGAAGATGAGATGAAACTGATAGAAAGTTACGTGCGTGATTTGGGAAAAGGGTTTATCATGATAGGTGGGGAGAACAGTTTTGGCAGCGGCGGCTATTTCGACACGCCGATAGAGCGAGTTTTACCAGTGGAGATGAGTCCGCAGAAGAAACAATCTCTTGCACTTATGTTGCTACTAGATAAATCGGGCAGCATGGCGAACTTCAGTGGCGGCGCGCAGAAAATGGCAATAGCGGTGAAGGCGACAAAATCTGTGATAGAGGCCAAAACCTTGAAGAAAAAAGATATAATCGGTGTGATTGCCTTTGATGCTCAAACTCAATATAGAGTTGTTCAGATTACCGATGCCGAGGATAAAGAAAAACTTTCCGATTGGGTTAGCACACTTCGCGCTGGCGGTGGCACGAAGATGTATAAAGCCCTACAGCAAGCTTACGAAGAGTTGAAAAAGGTCAAAGCCAAGCAGAAACACATCATCGTGTTGTCCGATGGTAAATCTGAGGGAGATTTTATCCCTTTGGCGAAGCGCATAGCGGCGGATAAAATCACCATTTCTACTATTGCCACTGGCGATGCCGACAGAGAGTTGATGGCGGAAATCGCAAAAGCTGGCAAGGGTCGATACAAAGACGTGATAGATGTTAGTCAACTGCCGAAAATATTGCTAAAAGAAGTACGTCAAACGCAGGAACTGATGATTGAGGGAGATTTTCAACCGCGCCTTGTCGGCGCTCATGAAATCCTTAAGGGGATTACAAACGTGCCTACATTGAAAGGTTACATCGCGACTTCTGAAAAGCAACAAGCAGAATCTCCCATCGTATCCCCCGAAGAGCATCCAATCCTCGCAGTGTGGCGCTACGGGCTTGGCAGGTCAATGGCATTTACCTCCGATGCAAAGCCGCGTTGGGCGGTGGACTGGATAAAGTGGAACAAATTCGGCAAATTCTGGACACAAGCAGTCAACTGGATATTGCCCGCGCCGGCTGAAGATTATGATGTCACGGTTTCACTTACTCAGGGGAGAGCATCGGTCACGCTGGAAACATTTGATTCACCACGCGAGATGTTTGCTATCCTACGAGGTGAATCAGAAACAAAACAGAATCAAATCGAATTTAACGGACGCGTCACAGCGCCCGACGCTACTGGACAAATCCTCGATTTGCATCAAACAGCTCCGAATCGCTACGAAGCAGCCTTCGACGTGAATCAAATAGGCGCATATCTCATCAACATCAACAAGCTCAGAAATGGAAAAACGGTCAGCCAACAAAGCATAAGTCTCGTCTCACCATATTCTCCTGAATTCTCAGCCATAAATCCAGATATTAACTTGTTGAAAAGGCTCGCCGATGACAGCAACGGAATCTTCAACCCAACGGCAAAACAGATTGGACGTCATTCCGGCGCGCCGACGGAAATCTTCAAATCTCTCTGGGGATTATTTGCTCTGTGCGCAGCTCTGCTTTTTGTCTTTGAACTCATCATTAGGCGTTTGCAACTTTCCAAATCTCAACTCGCAGATTTGCTTGAGAAAATACCCCTCATCGGAAGAAGATTTATACCAGCAATTTACAAAGGGGAAATACCAGCAATTGAAAGGCTGGCGCGCTTACACCAGCGAAAAGTCGCGGTGTTTTCAACATGGCATAGTTTGTCCTCACAGTCCGAACATAGTGTCGAGATGAAAGTAGAACCCGATGCCATAACTCAACAAGTCGTAGAATCAAAAGACACAGCAAAGGTTGAGCCAGAGATATCAGAATCCGACACATCATTTACGGAGCGTCTTTTGGAAGCCAAAAAGCGCGCAAACGTAATTTGATGTAGAAAATTATTGAATTTTAAACAAAGATATGTTATACTATTAAACCGTGATTTGCGAGGAAAACAATGTTGCGCCTGTAGCTCAGCTAGGATAGAGCAGGAGTTTCCTAAACTCTGTGTCGGGGGTTCGAGTCCTCTCAGGCGCACCAAAGTTTATTTATAACTTTATT
>DTYX01001169.1 GCA_012961655.1 Candidatus Poribacteria bacterium | reverse complement strand
TTTCAAGAGACATTCAAAATTTGCACAAGTGGTTTGTTGGTTCTGCTATAACTGCTGCGCTTGGTGTCGGCGCTATTGTTGCATCTGTGATTATCAAGCTCTTTATTTCGTAGAAAAACTATACGTTCCTCCCAGTGTGACATAGGCTAATCGAAAGTCAAATTCACGTTTCATGCATCACGTCTTATTTCTAATTTCATCCGCAAAGCTAGTGATAACCCCCAAGAAGACATCAAACTCAGCCTGCTTTTGTTGACTGGTCTCAAATAAGTATGGCAGACCCAACGACAAAATGAGCTCATTATCTTCTATTGAACTATCCTCGCACAAAATGTCATTAATCTCCTTTTTTAAGTCAGGGGGTAGAAATGCCCGTCCCGCGTCGGTAAGACGGTATTTATTCCGTTGAGCTTGCGCATAAGCTGGCTCATGACGAGCAGCTTGTCGTTGACAGGCGCGAAGTTTTGTCTGCCATCCTGATGCAGACAATTCATCACGATACGATAATATCTCGATTCTCCCTTCCAATACTGTAAGAGCCCGGCTGATATTCTCATGTCGTTCCGCTACCCTTCCAGAAATTCGACCTGTCTGTTCATTCCGCGTTACGATGTTGTCAAGTTTGTAAATCATTTCCTGATTACTTTTCACAATTCTCTCAAGAACACGGCTGGTTCGTTCACTGCGCTTGACAACACTATCGAATGTTTGACCGATTTGCTCATTGCGTTCGACGATACCTTCCAGCAGTTGGCTGGCTTTTTCATTATGTCCCGCCACTTTCTCGAGAGTCCCATTCGTCTGTTCGAGTCGTTCGACGATACCATTAAGCGTTTGACCGATATTTTCACTTCGGGCAGTTATGTTCTCAAGTGTCCGACTGGTCTGCTCATTGCGTTCTGCTAATCTCTCAACATTCTGATTGATTTGTTCGGCACGCGTGATTACGCTATCAAGAGTTTGAGCCATCTGTTCGTTACGCGTTGAAATCGCGTCGAAAGCCCGACCGATTCCTTCAATTCTTTCTACAACCCCTCCGAGGGAGTGGCCGATTTGTTCTATCTGTGAGGCGAACTCTTTGTTATTCATCATCGCTCGCCGCAAGGCCAGCACGGTGATAATTGTTCCAGTGCCGCTGATAGAGGCAATAATCACAATAGCGATAATTCCAAGAGTATTCATAACATTTATCTCCCGATATTTCCAGCACGAATTAGGATTATGACATCAAATGTTCCAAGATGAACCAATCCAAACCTTCGTAGTCGCGTGATTGAATGAATTGTCTTTCCCTCTCTTTATCAAGTGTTCGCACTTTTTCCAGCAGATACAGAAACATCTTGCGGCTGTGAAGTAGATGCTTGGTTGATACTTCACGCCGCTGAGTGCGCATGGTTTTCACATCCAATCCGACGAACTCACCGTTCCTGCCATATCCATTCTCCTCCAACACCCGGACTTGATTGAAGGCGCCGCGTAAATTATTTGAACCGAAGGCTTTATCCTCGTCAAACTTGAGCCCATTCTGGTCATTTAAGTGAACGCTCCAGAGCTTGTTATGATACAGCGCATAGCCCATCTCATCGGAAGGGTCTAATCCTGCAAGTATTGCATGCGCGCTCTCAATTAACCCGCCTACTCGGTCTGGGTCTGAACTGAGGTAAGCGAGTGCGAGCGCATGTCCTATGGTCGGAATATACGCTTGGTCCATCGGCTCATTCGGTTTAGGTTCAATTAAGATTTTGATGTTTTTATCATAATCGAGGATTTTGTTTATCGCATCGAGAATATATCCAACAGCATCCTTGGAACTTTTTGCTTCCCTGATGTACGTTCCCTCACGAGCTAACCACAAAACAATTTTATCGGTCCCCAGTTCATTGGCAATATCAACCGCGATATATGACCGCTCAACGGCATACTTCCGTTCATTTGGGTCGTTCGAGGTATATGCGCCGTCAATTGTGCGCGCATCCTCCCACAATCTCGGCGCGGTAAATTCCGCCACTAATCCATTATCATCCAAAAGTTGTTTCACTTCCTTAGCTTTCTTCACAATCTGTTCATGGGTCAGGTCATTTAAGTTTGGTACGACATCATCATCGTGGAATTGCACGCCATCGAAACCTAATTCTCGGTAGAATCCAATCTTTTCTTGAAAGCCATAAGGCTGCCGAACTACTGGCCCAAAGGGGTCGCTACCTTCGTGGATATTCCATGGCCCAAATGAAAAGCGATATTTCGTAAGTTTTTGTCCGGACATATCTCTTCTCCTTTGTAACTGTTATAACCTACATTCTGTGCTAGCGAGACATTTTCCTTAAAAATTCCTATTCTTTTTTCTATAATAAGGGCGTCTATTATATCATAATTTTAGTGTTCTTGTCAAGTCATCATTGACATTATTAAAGCTTGACGCCTACATTAAATTATGTTACAATTTTACTA
>DTYX01001168.1 GCA_012961655.1 Candidatus Poribacteria bacterium | reverse complement strand
TATCTGTCAGCCGGGAGGCTATCGGAATTCGGAATTCGGAATTCGGAATTAAAAAAGGAAATTCCGAATTCCGGTCGCTGAGCCCATCTAGTGTGAAAGTTATCCTTATCTGCTACTTCTTTTCGGGATTTACAGCGATTGCTTACCAGGTCGTTTGGACACGATATCTATCTTTGGCGTTGGAAAATACGGTTTACACTTATACAATCATCCTAACGGTCTTTTTGCTCGGTATTGCTTTGGGCAGCATCTTATTTGCGCGACTTTTCGATAAAGTTGGAGACCTACTCAGGTTGTTTGGTTATCTAGAATTGGGCGTGGGTTTGAGCGCATTCGTTTTGGGACCGATTGTCTACCTATTTTTTGTGAAGGTCGCATACAACATGCTCCTGTTTGAATTTCTTGTCTGTGGAGCGTTGATGTTAATCCCGACAACCTTGATGGGAGCGACTTTTCCGATTATTGTAAAAATGCTCACGACGAATGTCAATCGAATCGGGCACTCCACAGGCAGGCTGTATGCAATCAATACCTTCGGATGTATAGTTGGTTCACTCTGTGCTGGTTTTCTGCTCTTGCCAATCTTGGGGATTAATCTGTCGCTGAGTATGCTGGTCGTTATCAACATTCTCATCGGATTGGTTTGCATATTCGCCAATCCAACGGAAAACACCCATTATCCCCATTTGATGAAGAGGAGAATCAAACTCGACGCCATAGCTGTTTTACTGATATTAAGCGCGTTGATTGGAAGCCGCTTCGCGCTGAATATTCAGATTCCCCAAGAAGTCCTGTCGATTGTCAAGGAACCTGAAGAGAAAATTATCTTCGTCGAAGAGGGTTTAGAGAATACCGTCTGGGTGACCGTGAACCAGCAAAATCAGCAAAAATCCATCTGGGCAAATAAGACGGTGTTAGGCAGGACAAAAGCGCAGGGGCAATTTAATATCGCTCCACAGCCGATTCAGGGACACATTCCAATGCTCCTGCATCAAGGCGAACCGAAGAATATTCTGGCTATCTGTTTGGGGACGGGGCAAACCTTCGGCTCGATGTTGATGTATGACATCCACAAAATGGATGTTGTGGATATCTCCAAAACGATTGTGGATACCGCATTAAAATATTTTGCCGACTATAATGGCAACCTTGGCAAAGATGCTAGAGTAACAATTATCGTCGAGGATGGCCGCAACTTCATTGCGCACACAAAAAATATGTACGATATCATCAGCCTTGAACCATCTCCACCAGAGGAAGTTGGTATCGTAAATCTGTATACGCGGGAATTTTATCAACTTAGCAGAAAACGATTGAACAGAGATGGCATCATGTCGCAATGGTTGCCGTTGTACAACACGCGCCCCGATGAAACAGTGGGGATAATCAAAACCTTCGTCTCCGTGTTTGAAAATTCTCTTTTGTGGTATAACAGCGCTGACCTGTTACTGTTGGGATTCAACGGCGAGATTCATCTCGATGCGGCAAAGATAAACGCCCGTCTGCAAAGTAAAAAAGTCTATGATTCTCTGAATCTATCATACCTGGGCTATCCAAAATACAATCTAAATCATACTGACAATCTTCTCGCCGGGTTGCTGATGGGATCTGAGGAGTTGCGCCAAATCTCTCAATCGGTTTCCGCATATACGGATAATCACCCCGATTTAGAGTTTTCCGCTTTGAATGGCACGATGCTGAAAGGTAAACTCCAATTGCAATGGAATAGTCAGGACAGACCGGAGTGGTTAAAAATCCGAAACGCCGACCTGATAACGTCGCATCTGGCATCACTGCATGACTATATTTCAACCATATCTGTTGAAGAGTTACAGAGAATCGAACAAGTTCGCGCCCAGTACATCGCGCACTTGTATGCTCAAGCTTACAACATCCTCGGGATATATCGTTCAAAAGAAGAGAAAAGAGAAGCGGCAATCGCGTTTTACCAAAAAGCCGTGGAATATAATCCCAATTACGCCCCGGCGTATAGCAATCTGGGAAAAGATTACTATGCCAATGGTCAAAATAACGAAGCCATCGAAGCCTATAAAATGGCGGTGAAATTGGAGCCGAATCTGTCTGAAGCCTGGCACGGTTTGGGAACTGTCTATTTTGCTATCGGCTGGTTAGATGATGCCATCACAGCCTGGCGGCACGCTATCGAAATCAAATCCGATTTTAGCGAAGCCCACAATAATTTAGGCGTCGCTTACGCTGCCAAAGGCAGATATTATACTGCCATCGACGCTTACCAAAAAGCGATTAAATTCAAACCGAATTATGCTGATGCATATTATAACCTCGGGCTGGTATATGAAGTGACGCGTCAGTTGAAAAATGCTTGCGCTGCTTATGAGAAAGCTATCGAAATTAATCCCGACTTTACTGATGCGCGTGGGAATCTCGAAACGTGTTTGAAAAGATTAGCTTTTTGATACGAGTTTTTCACTTAGAGCGTGTGTGAGAAGTCCTCCCAAAAAACATCCAGGAGGTAATGAAGAAGGTAATCGAATATGAAAGCGGCGCGCGGACAAGACAGGTCATCAATAATGACGAAACCTATATTATGCCAGATTTTCAGTCTTTCCATGTTCGTGACCGCAAGAGTTGGGAATTTTATCGTGAACGGACGGATGGCAATGCGATGGAACTTGTGCCGCTGGTGGAGGAATGCGGCGTCAATGCGATGTTCCCATTCGAAGTCAAAGCCGGCAACGACCTCTTTGCTCTGCAGAAACATCACCCGAAATTTATCTTGATGGGTTGGTTAGAGAAGGAATCCGTCAATGAGGGGAATGAAGATCTGATTCGCCGCGAAATTATGTCTAAGGTACCACCTCTGCTGGAGAAGGGCGGCTATTTTCCCAACGGTGACCACGGCATCCAGCCTCTCGTCACTTTCGAAAATCTCTGCAAGTTTATGACTTTGCTTCATGAAGTTACGGGCAATCCAGAGGGCGAATTTCCCAGAATTATGCCCAATTAGGCGCGACGCAGGATACAACCGGACGTTCTCTGGTGTTGCCATTTTGCGTCTCACACGAAGATTTTACTGGACTGACCCAAAAATTCAGTAAATGTGTCGCCTCAGTCTGTCTGTCGCCTCAGTCTGTCTGTCGCCACTGAGGGGCGACGCTACGGGCGACGCTA
>DTYX01001167.1 GCA_012961655.1 Candidatus Poribacteria bacterium | reverse complement strand
TGGCTAATTATCTTTATCAAGATATATTTAACAATGCAGTAGAACCAAAATTATTAGAAAGATGTTTTGAATGAATTCTCTAAAAATAGGTACAGTTATCCTACCGAATAATATCTTCCTAGCTCCGATGTCGGGTTTCACTGAACTTGCATTCCGGTTAATCGTTAAAGAACATGGAGTGGGATTAGTTTACACCAGCATGTTGAACGCGCGGGGATTTTTACGAGGTAATAGGAAAACCTTTGAATTAGCGGAAGTTTCACAAAAGGAGCGTCCCATCGCCATGCAAATCTACGGTTCTGACCCTGAGATAATGGCGTGTGCCGCGCAAATTATTGAGCCTGAATGCGACATTATCGACCTCAATTTTGGTTGTCCTGCGCCGAAGATTATTTCCAACGGATACGGCGCTGTCTTTCTTAAAAAACCTCGGGAATTGAAAACAATTGTCGCCAGAGTTGTCAGCGCGGTCAAATGTCCTGTTACGGTTAAATTCCGCTCGGGTTGGGATGAGAAAAGCATTAACGCCAAAAAGATCGCCCAAATCATTGAAGACAGCGGCGCGGCGGCGATGGCTCTCCATCCGAGGACCTGTAAACAAGGCTTTGATGGCAAAGCCGATTGGAGGATTATCGCCGATGTCAAACAGAGCGTGTCCATCCCCGTCATCGGCAGCGGCGATATCACCCGCCCTGAAGATGCAAAGGCAATGCTCGATTCAACTGGTTGCGACGCAGTGATGATTGGCAGAGCGTCATTGGGAAATCCTTGGATCTTTTCACGCACGATAGAATATCTTAAAAATGGTGTTCTTCTGCCTCAACCCACCAGAGAAGACAGAATTAGTAATCTGCTCAAATTTGCTGCGGTGATGTTCAAACTAAAAAACGAGTTTCACGCCTGTAGAGAAATCCGCAAACATATCTGTTGGTATGTCAAAGGTTTTACAAATGCCACCGAAATTAGACGACGAGTGAATGAAATCAGTAGCTTTCAGGAGCTAAAGGATATCTTTGCGGGGAGTAACAAGTGAAATATGATAAGTGAAACGTAAAACGTAATGCGTAATACGTAACTCGGCTTTTTAACGATTTGCGTTTTGTAGCGCCGAGATAGAAAGGAAATGCAAAAGAATGGCTAAAAACAATTTGGCTAATGGAGAAGTCGCTGAGTTTACGATTTCCAATGGGCTGAAAGTTTTAATCAAAGAAGTTCATGCCGCCCCGGTTGCTGCTTGCTATATCTGGTATAAAGTCGGGGCGCGCAACGAACGTCCCGGCATCACCGGGATTTCGCATTGGGTTGAGCACATGTTGTTCAAGGGCACTCCCAACTTCCCTAAGGAAGAGTTGAAGCGGCAAATTGAACGCAATGGCGGGCGGTGGAATGGTTTCACGAATACAGATTATACGGCTTATTTTGAAATCCTACCCGCTGATAAAATCGAATTAGCGCTGAGGTTAGAATCTGACCGCATGCAAAACAGCATATTTGACGAATCGGAGGTTGAATCTGAACGAACGGTAATCCTTTCGGAGAGAGAGGGTGCTGAAAATCATCCACAATTTCTGTTGCGTGAGGAAGTCCAAGCGGCGGCGTACAAAGCCCATCCGTATCAATGGGGCGTCATCGGCTGGAAATCGGATTTGCAGTCCATCACCAGAGATGATTTATACCACTACTACCAGACCTACTATGTCCCAAACAATGCCATTCTTGTAGTAGTCGGCGATTTCGATACGGAACGGATTTTGGCAAAAGCGCGTGATTATTTTCAGGAAATCCCCGCCGGAGATGATATATCAGAGCCACGCACAGTGGAACCGGAGCAGCATGGCGAAAGACGTGTGGTAGTGCGAAAAGAGGGCAATATCGCCTACGTGGATATCGCCTATCATATATCCGCCATAAGCGACTGGGATGTTTATCCGCTCGATGTTTTACGGATGGTGCTGTCGTATGGCAAAACCTCCAGAATCTATAAAGAAGTTGTGGATAAGGAATTGGCGACGTCCGCCGCATTTTATACCAGTCGTAATAGAGACCCTTCACTCGCCTGGATGTACGCGCAAGTGCGCGATGGCATAAAACCGGAGGATGTAGAGCAGGCGCTTTTGAATGAGATTGCTAAAATTCAAGCGGAATTAATCAGCGATGTCGAGTTGAATCGAGCTATCAATCAAGCGGAAGCGGGGTTTGTATACCAGCAGGACAGCGTCTCCAATCAGGCTCACAGACTCGGTTATTACGAATCTATTATATCTCACAAATTCCTTGATTCATATATTCAGAACATCCGAAGTGTGAGTAAAGAGGATGTTCAGCGGGTGGCTCAAAAGTATCTTCACGCTGATAACCGCACAGTTGGCTATTTCATTCCGAATAAATTGAAACGTTAGACATGATTATACAACTCTTTTTTCACGTATCAAAGAAGGGAGCTCATTCATGATACGGAGTATTCATAAAGATAATCCTCTTCGTCATGTTTTAGATAATGGATTGGTCGTGATAGTTCAAGAAAACCGTGTTATTCCGGCTATCTCCATATCTGGTCTCGTCAAAGCTGGCGGAATGTATGACTCGGACGAACAAGCGGGTTGCGCGGATTTCGTCGCGCAGATGCTGACCAGAGGTACGAAAAATCGGACCTGGCAGCAGATTGCGGAAGAGGCCGAAGCGGTTGGCGCAAGTATAGGTGTTGGGTGCGGAACGGAAACTGTTAGGTTTAGCGCGCGCTCATTATCTAAGGATTTCGGTCTAACACTGGATATATTATCGGATGTTTTGCGAAACCCAATTTTCCCCCACGAAGAGATTCAAAAGCACCGAAATCATAAGTTAAGCTTATTCAAATCGTGGGACGATAATCCTGGACAGGTCGGCGAAAAAGAGCTGAGAGCTTCCATCTATCCGTCCAGCCATCCCTATCACCGACGGCTTCAAGGATATGAAGAAACGATATCTAAATTTGGTCGTTATAATCTTTTGAATTTTCATCGCCGCTACTACAGGCCAGACACCACAATCTTAGCCGTGGTTGGAGATATAAACCCCAAAGAAGCTATTGATAAAATTACAGAGTTGTTTGGAGACTGGAAAAATGAGGCGCGCCCCCCGGCTGACTTTGTTATCCCGCCTGCGGAGATGCAGGAACCATCGAGAAAGATTGTGTCGATGATGGACAAATCACAAGTCGAGATTTTCCTGGGGCACAAAGGCATCAGCCGAACTGCCCCCGACTTCTACGCCGTCGATGTGAAGAACCGCATCCTCGGCGGCAGCGCGGGTTTGGGTCGATTGTTCAACTACGTTCGGGATGTTCAGGGATTAGCCTACGGGGTCTGGAGTTCATTTTCGGCGGGTTTAGGAGAGGGACCTTTTATCGCCAAAGCGGGAGTCAACCCCAAAAACGTGGAACGCGCGATTAAAAGTATCCTGAATGAAATATCGCGCCTGAGAGATGATGGCATTACAGAACAGGAATTAGCGGACGCCAAAGAGATGCTCATCGGCAACTTTGCGCTCTCTATGGAGACGAGTAGCGGCATAGCCAATGTACTGCTGAATGCGGAGATTTATGAATTAGGATTGGATTATCCAGAAAAACATGGACGAATCTATCGCGCTATAACCAAAGAACAGGTGGAACAAGCCGCTAAAAAATATCTTCACCCTGAAAAATGTTCCTTGGTGATTGCCGGACCGTACGCAGAACAAGAAGGCGTCGAAATATGGCTTCGCGCGGTTACTTCGTGAACCGC
>DTYX01001166.1 GCA_012961655.1 Candidatus Poribacteria bacterium | reverse complement strand
CCTGCCCAGCTGTTGCAGAGAAGCAGGCATTGTCACTCAACTTATCGTGGATACTCCTCATCCATTTACCCCAGGTTTCAACTATCAGCGCGATTTTGAAGGCTGGCAAGTTCTGCGCGGGCAGGAAAATGATAGATGGAAGACCAGTCCGCGTGAGGTGACCTTGCCATGTGAGCCTCAGAAACTTCGCAGTCCCGAGGGCACGATGGTACAGTATATGCGTAACATCGCCGACCGCAAGATGGAAGAGGATTACTTCGTGGCTCGGACGATGGCGGCGGCGTCTGATTGGGTAGAACGTAACTACGAACACCCCTTCTTTCTGTATGTCGATACCTTTGACCCGCATGAACCGTGGGACCCGCCGAAATATTATGTTGACCTCTACGACCCAGGATACGAAGGTGAAGAGGTTATTTATCCGCTCTACGATAAATGCGATTTTCTGACGGAGGCGGAGTTGAACCACTGCCGGGCGTTGTACGCCGGTGAAGTGACATTGGTTGACCGCTGGATTGGCAGACTGCTGGAAAGAGTTGAATCGCTGGGACTGATGTCCAATACGATGATTATCTTCACCACCGACCACGGCTTTTACATCGGCGAACACGGCTACATCGGCAAATCACTCATAACGCCACAGTATCATCAAGCGATTCCGCTCTATACCGAAATTTCGGCAATTCCGCTGTTAATTTATCTGCCCGGCGTCGATAAAGCTGAACACCTGCAAACGTTGGCGCAATCCGTGGATATGATGCCCACCATCCTCGATTTCATGGGTGTGAAAATTCCCGAAACCGTCCAGGGAAAATCGCTCAAGCCCGTTTTAGAAGGAAAAACGGGGAACATACGCGAAGTCGCCATCTCCTCGCCGACTATCTCCGCGCCCAATATCAAGGTCCCGCACCCGACATCCCGCAGTTCGATTACCGATGAGGAATGGATGTTGATTTACGGAAGTCAGGTGGATAAAGTCGAAGAGCCAGAAGTCACCCAAATGGTGGACAGTATGATGCGTCGCATGCGAACCCTAGAAAAAGGCCCCATCAAACCAGAACTTTATCATCTGCCCACTGACCCAAATTGCAATAACAACGTTATAAATCAACATTTCGATGAAGCTAAACGACTCCATGCAGCGTATGTTCAATTTTTGGAATCTGCAAAAGTCCCAGAGAAACATTTGCAATTCTTTAGACACATCTGAATGGTAAGAGGATAAAATGGTAAAATGGTGAAGGGGTAACTTCTTAATCCTTTTACACCTTTAACCCCTTAACCCCTTCGCCCTTTTGTCCCAAAAATTGATTATCAAATCTGAAAAGCATAAGGTGACGTTTGACACCTACAATTTATGGGATATTGACGACGAAGAACTCGATAAGTTGCCCGAATATATGTCCAGCTTGATAAAAGAATGGCGAACTGGTCAACGAGCTGGCAGTGTGTACAGCGATGTGTTTATCAACGGGGAGAGAATTCGCATCCATAAATGATTGGCCAAAAAGTTTTGAAGTTATTTAATCTTTTTCAGCACCGTGGTGAGCGCGGATTCTGGGAATGATAACGTGGAAAGCTATAAACCCTCAGATATCGCACAATGACTCAGGGAGACGGGTGTTAGAGGGAGGTATTCTTTTGCCGTGCGTTGCAAGGAGATTTGTGGAAAATTATTACATATTATACAAGCATAACGTATAAGGAGATTCAATGGAAAAAAATTTACTAACAGCGATAGGAAATACACCGGTCATAGAAATCAGTAAACTCAATCCAAATCCGAAAGTAAAAATTTATGCCAAATTAGAATGGTTTAATCCCAGTGGTTCATTGAAAGATCGAATCGCCAAATATATTATTGAACGCGCCGAAGCGCGTGGAGAATTGACGAAGGATAAGATTATTTTGGAAGTGACCAGCGGCAACACAGGCATTGCATTGGCGATGGTCGGCGCGTTCAAAGGTTATCGAGTGCAAGTTGTGATGCCTGAACACATGAGCATTGAACGGCGGAAGATTATGAAGGCTTTGGGCGCAGAGATAATTTTAACCCCCGCTGAAGGCGGCAGTGACGCTGCCATTGAACGCACAATGGAACTTGCCAAAGACCCAAAGTACTTTTTGGCGGGACAATTTGAAAACGAAGACAATGTGCTTGCGCATTACGAAACGACAGGCGCAGAGATTGTCCAGCAGGTTCCTATGGTGAGTGTTTTCATTGTCGCCATGGGGACGGGCGGCACAGCAATGGGGGTAAGTAAGAGACTCAAGGAATATAACCCAAATATCAAGGTCATCGGTATAGAACCTGCCGTTTGCGCCAGCATACAGGGTTTAAAAAACTTTAATGAAGGCTATGTTCCGCCCATCGTTGATTTTTCTCTATTGGATGAGCGTGTCTACGTTCAGGAAGCTGAGGTATTTCAAACCGCCAAAGAGCTTGCACAACATGAAGGTTTATTCGTCGGCATGTCTTCTGGCGCCACGATGTACACAGCCATCAAAGAGGCGGAATCAATGGATTCAGGCACGATTGTCATACTTTTTGGAGATAGTGGAAACAAATATTTGAGCACGGCTATGTATAGTTGAGATTCATATTAAGAATTTAGGTGAAGAGGAAAGCGTAAAACGTAATACGTAATACGTAAAAAATTACGCTTTACGTATTACGCATTAGGAGGCAAACCATGTCTATTTTAACAGCGGACGACCATCAACGCTACAATCGACAGATGATGATTGATGGCTGGGGCGAGGCGGGGCAGGAGAAATTAAAACAAACGACCATAGGCGTGTTCGGAGCAGGCGGGTTGGGGTCACCGTTGCTGACGTATCTTACGGTAGCAGGATTTGGGAAGATTATCGTAGCGGATAAAGATGTCATCGAATTGAGTAATCTGAATAGACAAATTCTATACTGGGATAGAGACATCGGGCGAAAGAAAGCAGAATCCGCTAAGGAAAAGTTGCAAGAAATGAACAGGGATGTTGAAATTGTTGCGTATGCCGATGAAGTTACAGAGGATAATATTGAGCAGGTATTCGCCAGTGTCGATGCGGTATGCGACGCATTGGATACTTTTGAAAGCCGATTCGTTCTGAACGCGTTCGCAGTCGCGCATCGGATTCCCCTCTTCCACGGCGCCATCTGGGGACTTTCTGGCGAAGTAACAACCATTATTCCAGCAGAAACAGCCTGCTATCGCTGTCTATATTCAGAAGCGATGCCCGGCAAAGTATTCCCCGTCGTCGGTGTCACGCCAGCATTAATTGGAGTTATCCAAGCGACAGAAGCAATTAAATATGTTACCGGTGTTGGCGAATTGCTCAAAGACCAACTACTGCTTTACGAAGGCGAATCTATGACGTTTTCGAAAGTACGTCTCAGAAGAAACCTCGATTGTCCCGTGTGTGGGCATCTATGAAGGTTGTAGGAGAATGGAGAGGAGAAACATTAAGGCGGAAAACATGAAAATATCTATTCCCGAATTAGGCGTACTCGCTGTACCAGATGAATTCAAACAGCTTTTCACCAAAGAATCTGAACTCAGCGTGAGACACGCTGAAAAATCGCCCCCAAGCGAAGTTTTAAATGCTCTTGCACAAAGTCAGATAGTCGTACTCATCGGCAAATTCGCGTATCTCGATGGGATTATGCGTTTTGTGCATAGACACGATAATATTATAGCGCCAAATCCAACCGAACTATCCGGCTCAAACCGGCACCAACGCTCGCGGGCTCGTGAAGAGCAGAAACGCAACGCTATCGCAAGACTTATGGTAGCTGTGAAGAACGATAAATTGATTGGGGTGATAGAATGCCCGGATTGCAACGGGCTAACGGACTGGCTCAATATAACTGAATTCAATCCACACAGAGAACCATTTTTAATTCCGCTGCGAAGATTTTTCAGAATCCTGACTGATATGAAACGGCAGCGGGAAGGCATATTTATCCGAGCCATAGGTGATTCTATAACTGTTTTGCCACATGTTTATGCGCCCCATGACCAAAGTGTGGTAGACCTTTTAGCAGAACATTTAATCATCGATAGTGAGGCGACGCGGGTGCTTGATATGGGAGCGGGCACAGGCATCCTTGGCTTTGTCGCGGCAAAGCGAGGCGCCGCCAAAGTCATCCTAACGGACAGAAGTCCAAACGCGGTCGAAAATGCCAGGCTGAATGTTCAACGCCTTGGACTTCAAGATACTACGGAGGTCCGGGGACCTGCAGATTTATTTGACAATGTTGAGGGAGAAGTATTTGATATAATCATATTCAATCCGCCCTGGATTCTCGGTGAGCCGAAAACACTTTACGACGAAGCTATTTATGACAAGGAACAACAAACTATTACACGTTTTCTCTCGCAGGTAAATGACTATCTTTCGCCGCCTGGAAGACTGTTATTGATATACTCCGATATTTCACATTCCACAGGCGAAGGCTCCCTTGATAAACTTAATGAACTCCTCCAGCAGAACGGTTTGGAAATAGTTTCCCAATGGCAGAAAAACCGCCGCAGCCGTATCCTCGGTAGTAGAGAGCGAGTGTACTTGTTCGAGATACATCGAGCTACTGAATAGTAAAACGTTAAGAGAAAATCTTATCGGAGCTAATTCTTATCTCACTAAGAGCTACGCCGAAAAACCACTGACGTATAGCTTAGCCTTTTATGTTCGCTTCGCTCACCGACCTGTCCGCCGCCTACCTGTGCCGTGATTTTAATTGAAGAGTTCAAGGCGTATGAAATGGAAATTGCATGAGAAGTCCCTTAACTTGATGCGTATGAAATTAGTAATAAAGATGTCAAAAAATTTAGGTAGTAAGTTTTTAGTGTCAGCGCTATTGATTATTTTGCTCATAACAATCTCGCCAGCACAGAGTCTCGCGGATATGAATGACAGTGTTACTGATTTTGGACTTATCTGGACTTATGCGCAGACATCCTGGCCCACCATACATAGAGACTCGCGGAACTCAGACTTTGTTCCAATCGTGGCGCCAGTATTGGCTGAAGAGAAGTGGACAGCTCTAGATGGCGCCGCTGTTCTTACGGCGGTAACAATAGGGCCAGAAGGTAATCTTTATGTCACAACAGGTAAAGGAATTGGTTACAGCAATCTGCACGCATTTGACCAAGACGGCAATTACCTCTGGAGTAGTGAACCTGTTGACGATATTGATGATTTAGACGGAGTAGCAGTGGTCAGTTCAGCTATTGTGGATGTAGAAGGTGATGTGTATATAAGCGACTACGACCAGTTTTGGGCATTCCACCCGGATGGAAGCGTGAAATGGGTCGCACCAATTCCCGCTAATTTTGTTACCGCTGCTTTCACCATGAGTAATGCTATGAATGGGTATGTTGGTGGAATTACAAGAGATGGGGAGGTGTTGATACTAAATAGCAATGATGGCTCATTGGCCGCGCCCATCCTTAATCTTCCCGGCGGGGCGGGACCACTGCCTCCAGCAACACCTCCCGGTTTATGGCAAGATCTAATTGACCCCATGGTCATCGATGACCTATACGCGGCTTTCTTCGGATACAAATTCGAGGTTACCAACACACCTGCAGTTAATCCGGTAAACAATCGCATCTATATAGCTGCCGCTGGGCCTACTGCAGATGAGGGCGCCTTCTATGGCATCGACTTTACACCAGGAAGCTTAACTATCGCCTTTGAGACGCCGATAGGCTCTGGCAGTGGAACAAGTCCAGCTATCTCACCAGATGGCTCGCGCGTTTATGCCGCAGATGGGGATGGCAATATGTATGCATTTGACGCATACACTGGGGCAATTTCATGGATATTTCCAATCGGCGAAACTATCGGTTCACCATCAATTGGTCCTGAAGGTATAATTTATTCTATGGGGGATGGTTTAGTGCATGCTATAGCTGATTATGGCATTAGCGGCGAACTCCTCTGGAGTAAAGATTTTGATTCGATAGCTTCTGAATACTTGCCACCTTATCCACCGAAGGATCCAAAACTTTATCCAACTTCTATGGCTAATAGCATCATCTCAATTACACCGCGTTATCTTTATGTCGTAGCTAATCTTGGGTATGAGATTTTTCTGCCAGTTTATGAACAATACTTTTTTATACCGAAAATTACTGTTATGCTCATCATGGATGCGGTTAGTAGTTCTGTTATCGCGCCGCCTATGGAATTACGCGATACCTGTGATGGAGTTATTACCATTGCTTCCGATGGAAATATCTATATCACACATGGGTCTACAGCGCGTTCCATTGCATATTATACTATGAATCCACTTTTGCCCGACCCTCTTAAAGTGGAAAAACCGATCGGCGGAATATCAGCTTTAGAACCGATATCATTCCTCGACCTTGCAATAGCCGGCATCCATTGGGTGCAAAACCTCGACGCCGAGGCATTGTCATACCTCGATTCTGGCATGCTGGATGAGGCATATACTCAGGTGCGCCGTGGGACAGTGCAGTTAGATGCTAGCGCTAACTCGATTGGCGATGCCGAAGAGCGAGGTGAGATTGATTCGCAGAGAGCGCAGCAGGCGCGACTTTATGTTTATAAGGGACGCAAGCTCATTGATAAAGCGAAAAACATCATAGGCCGCGAAAGAAAAAAAACTCATGATGCTCTTCTGAGGCTGGCTCAAAAACTTATCGAAAATGCTGAGAAGCAACTGGAACTCGCCCTCTCAATCCTTCAAGGCTCAGACGCTCCTCCTCTCACCAGGACAGTTCCAAAAGAATTTTAGGTCTACAAGAAACTCTTGTGAAGTAGACTCATGTTAATAGTGGTTCTTTTGTCAAAACGAATTTAACAAAGCAACGGCAATCAAGGCAGAAGGTAAAAATGACGAGGCGAAGGCGAAGCAAAGTTATCCGACCGACGATGGCATATTTTTATTGACAAAAAACAGATTTTAGGATATCATCGTTTTAGTTTGAAAGATACCAGTCAAAATCTGGAGGAACTGGTGTGCGAAAATTTCGGGATATACTTCGCTTTACGCTGGTACTTTGCCTGATAAATTCCCTCGGTTTATTGGCATCGCTTAATACGGCTAATGCATCAGAAGCTTCTATAAGAATCATCCGAAATCAGCTTCGCGAAGATACTCTATTTTTATCATTTGAAGTCAACCCGGATAAGGTGTTTACTCCACAAACCCTTACGTTTTTACAACACCTGTTGAGGTATCTTGGTTATGATTTCTAGTATATT
>DTYX01001165.1 GCA_012961655.1 Candidatus Poribacteria bacterium | reverse complement strand
TGGTCAATACATCGGGGGAACTGATAGGGATAATTTCAGCGATGTTAGCCGAACCTCAGTTGGCTAAACCACAGAGAAGTCCTCAGCTTCAGCGCGCCAAAATCCAAAAAACGCCTAGAGCTTTAAGAGTATCGGATTCAGCCGCATCAATTTCGCCTGAGACATCAACAAATGGTAATATTTTTAGGCAACAGGTAACTATTTTTGCCATCCCAATCAACACAGCCAGCAAAATTGCTGAGGAACTTATAGCGCATGGGAAAATAAGACGAGGTTGGTTGGGTGTCTGGATTGAACAACGTCTTTCTGTGACAGGAATGCCAACTGGAGTTCAAATTATTCAATTCGCGGAAGATAGTCCGGCCGCTCGAGCTGGATTGAGACTTAATGATATTGTTATAGCATTAAATGATAAAGCAGTCCTGACAATTAATGACTTGAAACGATTCGTCGCCAACTCTCGTCCCAATACGGATGTTAAGTTGAAGATTCTACGCGCTGGGAAGGAGTTATCTTTGAAGGTCAAACTTGGTGACCGAAAGAATTAAAATGGCGGGAATTTTTTTCCTGTACACAGACGAGGAATTGTGATATAATCAGTACGTGATTCAACACTAATCATCAATTTTTATAACAACTGTCATGAAAATTACCCCGTTATTTCTACTCCTAATATTATCATTGAAAATCCTACCATCATATTCTACTGATATACACGGCGAAATTGGCGAAGATACCTTATGGACAGAGGATAACAGTCCATACATCGTTAATGATACTGTAACCATTACTGAATTAACAAGCTTAGTAATTGAAGCAGGTGTGCAGGTTCGTTTTGCTGGAAGATACAGATTGGTTATCAACGGCGCTCTAATTGCGATAGGTAACGCCGATAAACCGATAGTTTTCACCTCAAATGCAATTATCCCCGCCAAGGGCGATTGGGAAGAGATTTATTTCGCGGATTCCAGTCAAGATGAGTTTTCTCTTCTTGAGCATTGTATTGTTGAATATGCGCAAGTCGGCATCCGGTGTCGAGACGCATCGCCGAAGATTTTCGACAGCATCGTCCGAGACAATCTCCGGTACGGGATTAGGTGCGAGGATAGCAGTCCAATCCTGATACACAATATCATCTTTGAAAATGGAGAAGCGAATCAGGGCGCGGGTATTTCGCTCTATGGCCCCAACACAAAGCCCGTGATTTCTTATAACATTATTTCAAACAACCAGGGCGTCGGGATTTTTGCCCGCTATATGACCGCTCCCGAAACGGTGAATTTCAATACCATTGTCAACAATTCCACGCACGGAATCTATTACATTGACGGCAATCAGTGGCGAGAAATAGCCAACAACAATCTATACGGCAACAGTCAGTACGACATCTACAATAGGCAATCGACCGATGTGAGCGCGCCAAATAATTATTGGGGGTTGGATACCACGATTGCATTGACAAAGATGAAAACCTCCTCGGCGTTTGCCGACGATTTGAACCGTCGGCAAAAAGATATCAACCTCACCAGGCTTTACGATTATTTCGACCAGGATAGATTTGGCAGGATTATCTATGACAATTGGCGCCCTGAATATATCGACATCGAAAGAGAATACAGCAATCGTAAGCCGGAACTCACAGCTTTATATCGTTTGCGTAACGTCCCCGATAAAATCGGGATGTTCCACAGACGAACCAAATCTCATCGCACTTCATCTAACTACTCCCAAAGATTGCGCGGTTATATCGTCTATGTCTACTTAGATGGAGATAAAGCGCTCATCGACTACAATAAATCGGACAATATCGCAACTGGGACGATTTATGAAGTCCAGCGTGACGGCGTGAAAATTGGCAAAATCAAGGTAACAAAGCTTGATGAAAAAACTGCCGAAGCGACTGTTATAGAGGCGCAAAAATCGTTTCAAAGAGGCGATAGAATAACTTTCGAGCCTATTGTCGTTCACAGTAATGAACTATGGTTGACTTCGATGTGGGAAAAAGACAATTGGAAATCTTATCGATTATCCGCATCCGAAAGGCGCTATTGGGAATCTAGCGAAATCCTCAAAGATTCTGAGGCTAAGCCGACTGAGGCGATGAAGGGATTTATGAAGAGTAGTAACGCAAAAATCATTTGGAATCATTCTGCGATTGGTCGAGGAAAAGTATATTTTCGGCGAAACTTTGAAGTCGGCAGAGAACCGTCGGAGGCAATTCTGAGAGTTATCGCCGCAAACCCTTGCGAGATTTATTTGAATGAACAGTGGATTGGAAATGCCAAAAGCAATGAAATTGCCAAGTTTAACGTGACAACCCAACTAACGTTAAAAGTTAATGTAATTGCTATTATGGTTGACCGAAACACCGCTTCCAATACGTCAGTTGGTCTACTGTGTGAATTGGTCATTCGTTAATTAATTTGACAATGTTAAATTAGACCCTCACAGGGTATTGGGGTGTTGGGGGAAAAGAAGCTAATGGGAGAAATCGGAATGCGGAATTAAAAAGGAAAATTCCGATGGGGGGATGGAAGAAAAGGTTTTCGCAATTCATTTGGTGGCTGAGCGTTTGACAGTAACTTTTGATGAATAGGAGGAAAAAACCGTGTTAAGAGATATTTTTCGACGGCGCATAGAGGTGGAAGAGATTACAGAGCCGGAATCGCAGAAATCGAGATTTTTTCAACGTCTAAGGACCGGGCTTTCTAAGACACGAAGGAACTTGACAGGGCGAATTAGCGCACTTATCAGCAGCAGAAGAAAAATGATGATGAACTGCTCGAAGAGATAGAAGAGGTTTTAATCCAAGCGGACGTAGGCGTGAACACCACCTTAAACCTGATGGATAGAATTCGAGAAATTGTGCAAGAGCGCGGTATGGAAGATCCTTCAGAGCTTGGGGCAATCCTGAAATCGGAAATGCTCAATATCCTAGGAGATGAAGCCGAGAACCAGCGAATGTGCCAGTTCGAGGCTGAACGAAGTGAACATAGCCCGTTTGCTATTATGGTGCTAGGTGTCAATGGCGTCGGCAAAACAACTACCATCGGTAAACTTGCCGCGCGGTACAAGCGGGAAGGCAAGAGAGTCCTGGTCGCTGCGGGTGATACATTCCGCGCCGCCGGCGTTGACCAGTTGGACATTTGGTGCAACAGAGCCGGGGTAGAATTGATTAAAGGTAATCAAGGTTCTGACCCAGCCGCCGTCGTTTTCGACGCTATCCACGCCGCGCAAGCGCGGGAAGTAGATGTCTTGATTGTTGACACTGCTGGTCGATTGCACACGAAAAAGCCGCTGATGGAGGAATTAGCCAAAATTGGTCGTGTCATGAAACGCGAGTTACCCGGCTCACCACATGAGGTGTTACTGGTGGTAGATGCAACAACAGGGCAAAACGCCATAATACAAGCGAAGATGTTCAATGAAGCGGTACCGATTACAGGAATAGCTTTGACAAAACTGGATGGTACAGCCAAAGGCGGGATTGTCATCGCAATCAGAGATGAACTGGGCGTTCCCGTAAAATTCATTGGTATTGGGCAAGAGATTGATGATTTGCGAGATTTTTCCGCGAAGGATTTTGTCGAAGCACTTTTTGTGGAGGAACAACCGGCCTAGGAGGAACATAACTCATGCTTGATATCGGTCTTGAATTTCCCGAACGAGGAATTGCTCGGTTATTCGAACTTCCACCCGCGCCCGAACCAGGGCCGACGGAGATTTTGATCCGCACACGCTATTCCGGAGTAACAAACGGAACAGAACGGCATGCTATGATGGGCGATTTCGGGTACGGTCATTACCCGGGACGCCACGGCTACCAGCACGTTGGTGTGGTCGAGGCCGCGGGCTCAGAGGTAAATGGATTTGCACAAGGGGATGTCGTTTTCTTTGGCCGCTACGTCGGACACAGAAGCTGGCACATTCAAGATGTTGGACACGACGGACCACAATCCTATAATTCTCATTTGTGCTTGGTGTTACCTAAGGATGTATCCAAAGAATTCTGTGCCTTGTTGGGTGTAGCGGGGGTGGCAATGCGCGCAGTCAGACGTTGCAGGGTTGCTCCCGCGCAACGTGTATGGGTAGCAGGCGCAGGACCTATCGGGCAGTTCGCGGCGCAGGCGGCTCGAGCTTTCGGCGCGCACGTTACTGTTACCGATGTGATTGATAAGCGGATAGAAATCGCCGAGAAACTAGGAGCGCACCGCGTCATCAATGCCTCACAGCCAGATAGCATAGAAGCCCTTAAAAGCGGCGCTCCATATAACAGAATCATCGATGCCTGTGGAGCGCCGTCCCTCTTTAAGGAAATTCATGCGGCTAATTTATTGGCTTATCAAGGCGTAATCGGAGCCATTGCTGTACGCGGCGAAACAGCCTTTAATTGGAGTATGTTACATGGACGGGAAGCATCTATTGAAGTATCATGTCACTTCAGTCTTGATGACCTCCGTGTTGTACTTCATTTCCTGCGACAGCACATCATCCAGATTGAGCCGTTGGTGTTGCATCGCGCTCCGGTTGCAGAAGCGCCGCGTATCTATAAAATGTTACGAGATAATCGCGATAAGATGCTGGGAATAATCTTTGATTGGCGGTGAAGGGTGTTACAAGAAGTACTACTGCTTTCTGTTTTGGCACTTACTTTAGCCAACCGCGGCCTCACTGAGACACGTTGAAAATCCCGATTTATCGGGGGAGAAAGAAAACGAAAAAACGTGAATTGTTGATTAAGCGCCTCTTTTTCAGAAATTTGGGTTAAAAATTTTGTGGACATAAATACGGAGAATTTTTATGAACATTGAAACAATTGACGCAAAGATGCTTTCAGGGAAAGTTGCCTGATGAGATTGCTTGCGCAGTGCAGTTTTTTGCGTCGCCTCTTGCCAACTTTGTCAGCGGTCAGGTACTTAGAGTAGATGGTGGTTCTCAATTATCACCCGCGTAGTTAAAGAATGGCCGCTGATTTACTGACCGCACGGCTTTTGGAATACAACGATTTAGTTTTCAGAAATTCCCCACGCCGATTTAAAATTCTAATGTTTGGCTGTGACATCAAAAATACAATAGAAAAAGCAAATGTGCTAAGAATTATTAACCCACTAGGCAGGTATTTAAGTAAATCTTGGTTGGTTACTAAACAAATGTAGCGGCGTGCCTCAGTGCCGCCATTTGTCGCCCGTAGCGTCGTCCCTCTGCACTCTACTTTGCTAAAAACTTATCAAAAGAACTCAATGCCAAAATCTACTTAAAACGTGAAGACCTTAACCACACAG
>DTYX01001164.1 GCA_012961655.1 Candidatus Poribacteria bacterium | reverse complement strand
TGGGTCCTCCACCATCCTAAAGGTAGCCACTTGTGCCTCACTTAGAGAAATCACGAACAACGTTACCGAAATCATAGTTGCCAATGTAAACAAATGGTTTTTCATCTTTCTCTCCTTTCTCTCAATTGAGAATTGCTTAAATTTTACTTCAAAACGACCATCCTTCGCGTCTCTGTATACTTCTCTGTGGCATCCTCATTGGAATGCACCATTTGCATCGTGTAGAAATACACACCGCTCGCTACCTTCTGTCCAAAGTTATCTCTTCCATCCCAATAAGCGGCTCTTTCCTTTGTTACGTACTTTCCCGCTTGTTTTTCTCCCAAGTGCAATGAGCGGATAAACTGTCCTTTGGTATTATAAATATGAATTGTAACGAGCGCATCTTGCGCCAGTTGATATGGCAGCCAGGTCTCAGGGTTAAACGGATTCGGATAGTTTTGAAATAAAGTCGTATGAGTTGGAATTATACTACTAGCAAACCAACTCTTTATTAATTGTATCACCTCCTTCTGTTCCCTGTCAAGAGAAAATTTTTCAACTTTTTTAATGGCGTCAGCGAGAAGCTCACTCTCAGATTTGGCGTCCAAAATCGGCGCACCGACGCCAATTTCCGCGGGGAAAATTGTTATAAGACCAACGGTGTGTTGAAGGATTAAAGCCGCGTCGAAAGCGCTGACAAGTTTATCGCCTGTAACATCGGCTCCCTTTTGTTGACCCTCTGAAAGGTTAATTAAACCGACTACATGCTGAAGAACAAGGGAAGCATCGAAAGCGGTAACACTCTCATTGCCGCTGACATCACCTCGCGGAAGCGGCGTGTCTCTGGCATTTTCATCTGCGCCCATGTCTGGAATGGAAGGACGTGCATCTCCATCAATATCTTCAGTGATATCGGATGTATCTGTACCTGCCCCGATGCAAGGGCTGTAATCAGTTAAATGATAATTGCCATCTAACAACGGTTCTTTAGTAATATTGCCCTCTTCCCAGTAAATAAAATCTGGGTCTCCAAAAATACCCTCTTCCCCGCCCATCACATCAGAGTAGCTAATGGTAATTTCAGCCGTTTCAACAGTGATTTCATTGCCTTGACTGGCAGCATTCTCCCAAAGGATAGTATTAAGAATATTCGGACTACTACCTTGGAAGGATATAATTCCACCACCCAAATCCTCTGCCGAATTTCCGGTGATGGTATTATAGATTATATTTGGAGAAGAGGCGTTAAGGCAAGCAATTGCTCCACCTTTGTCCGTTGCACTGTTTCCGGCTATTATATTGTTTATTATATCTGGTGAAGCTCCATTGCAGACAATTGCGCCACCTACATTTTCCGACTCATTTCCGATGATAATATTGTTAATTATCATTGGGGAAGAGAAGTTGCATATAATTGCTCCACCTTTGCCTCCTGGGACAGCCGCCGGAACAATCTGTCCCGCCGCCAAATCAGTCGGTTTTAATATCGCTTTATTGCCGATAATAATATTGTTTTTTATCGTTGGAGAAGATGCATCACACGCAATCGCTCCGCCGAGGTATTTAACTCCATTTATAATAGTGAAGCCATCCAATATTGAATCTCTTTCTTCCCCACTATGAAAATAGAATGCTCTACGCAATACAGGCGGATTTACACTTCCGCTACAATCGATAGTTGTAACGGCAGGCCCATTCTCGGACTCGACAGTAATCGCTCTGCCCCCAAAATCCAAATAACCTGGGTCATCAGGCACACTATACGTTCCATCGGCTACCAATACTATATCACCATCTTGAGCAACATCGATACCCGCTTGAATTGTTGGGTATTCTGGAGTAGGCACATGTATAATATCACTCCATGCGGCGCCTACTATTATCATCAAACAAATCAGAGCAATTGTCATGAAGAGCTTCATATTAGTAAAGCCTCCCAATTTTTCAAACAATGAAATATTATCAAACTTTCACGTTAGGGTCAAGCAAAAATATTGTCTAAGTGAAAAACTCGTATTATTAATATTTTACGGTTCAGCGTCGCGTCCAAACACAACAAAGGGAACGTATTTAATTGGCGCGAACATTGGATCCTTAAATTTGAGGGTAATTTGAACGGAGCCACCAATACCTGGAATTTGCGGCAAGTGGACATAGGGACTGCCATTTTTAGCCCTGCCGTCTTGGTTGACTAAAATCACATTCGGCGTCAGACCTTCAAGCACCAATGGGACGTCGGCTTTAAGAGGAGCTGGAGTATTATTGATTACGGTAATCGTCTGGACAAACAGGCGGGTATCCCATTTGAAAACAAAACGTCCGGGTATCACTGGAAAGAAGATGTCTTTTGCTATACCCATTCTTACATTTGAGGGCCCTGAAATACCAGTGCCAGTATCTGTTTTAATGTAATAGGCATAAGCTTTGCCGGGTTCAACGGTGTTATCCACATAGAAAGTTTCTGTCGTAACACCGATAGGTTCGGGTGGTGGCGGTGAGAGAATCATTCTGGTTTCACCGAATCTACCTGTCACCTCGACTGCAGTATGCCGAATGATACGATACATAACAGCAGCTTCTGATGGCCACCATCTCAATTTTACCTCATGTTCTCCAAAATTGGCTTGCAAGTTGTCAGGCGGATTTATAGCGCCAGGGGTACCCAACCAAACTTGACAACCACCCTCGGGCGCGTCATCAGTAAAGGGATTGGCAGTACCCAGAAAGAGACCGTATGGTGTGGACTGTAAAGTACGAACACCGTAGTTGAGAGGAGTGCCAAAGCCGTTAAAATTTATTGGATACCAATCATCCTCTCCGTTCTGACTTTTCCACAAATCAAAACCACCGGTTTTTTCGATAATATACTGTATACCTGCTTCGGGACCATCAGGATATGTAGTAAGCCACTCATAGAGAAGGTCATTCATCTCGTCCATTAGTATGTATTTTGTGAAGATGCTGTTGTCCATCGTTCCAACATAAAGCCATTCTTCATCGCCCACCTTATGTGCTCTTATTCGCCAGAAGTAACCTGTGAAGAAATCTCCAAATCCAGGTCCTGAAGGAATCTTAGGAACTTTAATTTCACCACTGGGAATTTCTCGTTCATCGCCGCAGACAATTTCCCATGTATCGTCGGGATTTATGTAGAGAAGCTCCGCTGTACCAGGACCCACGGGCCCAATTTCAGGGTCATCTTCAAAAGTGAGGTCGATGCCTCCACCCTGCACAGCCCCACCCACGTAAAGCTTGTTTTTGAAAACATACATAGACGTGACTGTCTCATTCAAATTACCACGATAGGCTCCTTTATCAATGACCTTCGTCCATTGATATGTTTGGGCGATTGGGTCATAACTTTCCGCGGCGGTTTTCCATATTTGGAATCCTCCACCTGCCTCCAATGGATATGGATTCAATGTAGCGGCATAAAGGTAACCATTGAATACACATAGCTCATAAATTTCTTTATTGTGGGGGTCATCGAAGGCTTCTGGGCAAACCGGTCGCCAGGGTGTATCTGCATCCACATCGGGGAAACCATCTGGGCTCTCATAGATTCTGACATCAAAAGACCCAGGACCAGCGGTAGCCGCATACAGTTTACCTTTGAAACTGGCAAGGCCACGTATAGCGGTGATAGTGCCTGGCGTCAACCCGAACCAATTGGAGGCTACTTCCCAGTCCCCTGGATTACCGGTCTCAGTCCGCAAGAGCCGCGCTCCATTGCCGGCGGCAATGAAAGTAGATACATACAAAGCTTCTGTACCATCTGGTTCTTCAAATATAATCATGTTACGGTATCCAATCTCCTCAGCTACATACGTGTCTGGTCCGCCGGCTGGATACTCAACCCAATCAGCTCGATGGACTCTCTCCCACTCACCGGTCTCTGGGTTCTCTGGGTCTGGCGTATAACGCCAAATCTGAGCGCGAGTGTCTAATCCTTCACCCTCGTCAACTACTCCGTTTGCAGGATTATCATCATGCCAAAATGGGTCATCAGGGATATAATCTACGGGGAAAGGGTCCATTTCTGGCAGAGGTCTACGCCCTAGTTCATCTTGTAATTTTCTCAATGCTAACATATCGCGGTTCGTTCCCACATAAAGCTTGTCCTTAAACCAAGCCATTGAGTAGGCATAGCTGTTGTGGGGGTCATATTCTCCGTGTCCGTCTTCTTCAATCCAGAATCCACTTTTAACGAGTTGCGAAAATCCCAATGCATCCTGTCCTTGCGCGGATATGGTTAGAGAACAGAGAAGAAAGAATATGAATGGCATTACTACCATCATTTTTTTATTATACATAACTCAAACTCCTTTTTGATATCTATAACTCTATAACTAACGCTTTGTCAACTATGTTCAGAAGCAAACTTTCATTTTTGCCATCACTTTGGCTTCGCTCAAAATGACAGAACTTTATTGATAATTAGCCTTTCCAAGTAAATTTATTCAAAGAATATTATACTTGAAATTGTAGTCTGATGTCAAGGAAAAGTTCTACAAATTCCCCATGCGGAAGAGTTTTGCCACCTTGCTATTAGGCGCTGAATCATCGATTATCCTCTTGGCGTTCCTTCCCAATCCATCTATTTCGTCTCTTTGTAATGTTAAATTCGCGCGCTAAAGAAATCCGCATAGGCAAAGTCAGCAGTACAATAATTAATATCGGTGTTCTGACTGGAGCCCCCAGCCAAAGCATGACCGATGCAAGTATGAATGTCGAGCCCCATAAGACCACAAAAGGCATAGGGGCATGTGGATATTCACCTTTCCATATTATTCGAAATCTTGGATATGATAAAATTGGTGGCGCTATCGTGGCCAACGCTAGGACAGGATACAGAACTGACTTTCCGTAGCGAAGCGTCCACGATATGGCCTGATTGGGAGACAACGCCCACATTATAAAAACTGCGGAAAACATAATTATATTGAGAGGGTCATAATAGTATAAAAAACCGCGTCGTATGCCTATCAGTGCCATGATGACTGAAATCACAGCGAAAATCAATATGAAATATGGCGCTACATGAGTTGGAATCCGATTAAGAAAAGTCAAAAATATAATGGGCAAAGCAATTCGAATCATAACATCCCCGATGTTTTTCAGAAATCAGAAAAATCTAGTTTGTATGTGTCCTATTTTAAAATTACCATCTTGCGTGTTTTACTGAATTCTCCAACACCGTCTTCGTTGGGACAGGCCTGCAAAGTGTAGAAATATACTCCACTGGCAACTTTCTCACCTTCCTCATCCCGTCCGTTCCAATAAGCGGCGGTTTGCTTATCCAGATAAAGACCGGCTTTCTTATATCCTAATCTGAGGATACGCACTATATCTCCTTGAGTGTTATAGATTTTTATGGTGACATCGGCGTCAAAAGACAACTGATATGAAATCCATGTCTCTGGGTTGAAGGGATTGGGTGAATTCTGAAAAACTGCTGTCTCTATCGCTGCCAAGCCTCTGCCGCTCATCATGACAAGATAAGGATTTTCATCTGCATCGTTGCTGTTGATAAGAAGTATAGCGTATTTCATGCCTTTTGACATGGGTTTGAATCTCACAGTGATATCGTGTGAATCGCCTGGGTTCAAATCGAAGCTGCCTCCGCCGGCGATAATATCGAATTGGTAGGGATTCATGCCAAATATTTTGGTACTATTGATAGAAAGCACACCTGCGCCCTCGTTTCTCACAGTTAAAATCTTACTTTTTTCATCGCCTATCTTAACACCACGGTAATACAGAAATTTTGGAGTGAC
>DTYX01001163.1 GCA_012961655.1 Candidatus Poribacteria bacterium | reverse complement strand
TTCATTGTTACGGTGGGCGATTGCCTTTGCTTTCCCCCGTGTTTCCGCCGCCACTAACTCAACCGCTGAACCTGAATGTCCATAGCGGTCTATAATTGCGTCAGGACAAATAACTAAATAGACATTCATGATGATACCTCCCCCAGATAAATCGGGATGTATAGCGCACCTGAAAAGAAAATAGCCCCCAACGCTAAGCGCGGTGTTAGCGCACGCGATGCTATACGCCGTGCGTAAGCCTTCCGCGCTTGGCACTGATGGCTATAAACCGAATTACGCTAAAAGAGGTTTGGTTGTCGGCTCTGGAAGTGATACCCTCAGAAAGGTATATCATCCGCGGTGCCATCGCTGAGGAGGCCTTCCGCGTCAGTAACTTCCCCTTCAGTTGGTGTCTCCGGCGATGCCTGCTGAGGTTGCGCTTCCTTAGCCTCTTCGTCAGGATGTTCCATGTTTTCTGGAGGGGCGCTCCGTAAGACGGAGTCGTCGGTGAGCGAAGCGAACATATTCTGTCCCATCAATTGTATCCGTTCAGCAATCACGCTAAGTTTGTTCCGCCGCTCCCCGTTTTCGGTTTCATATTGATAAAAGGATAAACGCCCTTCGACAAACAGCGGATTGCCTTTAGCCACATACTGACCTACAATCTCGGCTTGGCGCCCAAACGCCTTGCAGTCCACGAAGCACACTTCCTGCTGACGTTCACCGTTTTCTGAGTTGTAGTATCTGTTGATTGCCATTCCCCAGGCGCAGAAGGCGTTACCAGAAGTGCTGTATTTTACTTCCGGATCGCGGGTTAAGCGACCCAAAAGCATGACCTTGTTGACATTCATTCTTTACACCTCGCTTTCTTTTTAAATCATAAAAATCAGTGAACATTGATTACGAAAGGCGCGAAATGAACTGCCACGAAGGGCTAATAAACTGATTAAAGAAAAATACAAAATATCACAAAAAATCCTTGACAATATCCAATAGAGAATTTGCCAATTTGTTAGGTATTACACCAGAAACTCTGCGAGTATGGGAGAGAGAGGGAAAAATCGTCGATACGATGATGAAATGCTTCGTGATTTATTAAACAAATCAAAACCGCAGATTCAAAAGAAAACCGTTCTCTACGCCCGTGTTTCATCTAGTGGACAAAGTGATGATTTAAAACGACAGATAAGTAAGTTGGAAACTTTTGCGCTATCACGTGGTTATTGCTATGAAATCTACCAGGACATCGGTAGTGGTTTGAATTTCAATCGCAAAGAGTTCAATCGGTTAGTTCTTGAAATCTTATCTAGCAAAGTCGATAGAGTTATTGTCAATTACAAAGACCGTTTAATGCGATTTGGATTGAACAGACAGCCTATAAAATGGAAGGCAACTATATCGGTTATTTTAACCACAACCGTGAGTTTGCATCTTTCAAAAACGAACATCCGTTTCTGAAGGTTGTTCATTCGCAAGTCCTCAAAGAAACACTCAGACGCCTACACAAAGCCTACCAAAAGCTTTTTGATGACAAAAAGAACGGACGCAAAACAGGTCGCCCAAAATGGAATAATCGTATCCAAATAACTTTTGGTAAAAATGCTGAAGGTAAACAGTTGCGCATTATTGTTGGCTTAAATGAGCCATTGAAAAGTAACTCCTTTGGGCAAGTAGTTAGAATTGCTCTTTTGTGCCTGATATGTTAAACTATTGTTATGGTCGGATAAATTTAAGATCGATAATGAGGAGAATTAAAAATGAAACCTGTTGTTTTGTTGGCTTTGGTCAGTGTGTTAATGTTCAATTTAGTAATCGCAAGCTATGGCAAGATTCTCAGCGAAAGCGATTTGCCGCAATTAGAACCGCAGTTGTGGCGTTTAATCAATTCGCTGAATACAAAATCTCTGCTTGCCAGTAGGCTTGCTAAATCGAATAGAATAGAAGCAGTCGTTGCCTCAAAAGGAAGGTTAATCGTCTTTGACCCAAACAGCATCGCCTTAGACCTATTCTCAGAAACCGAAGTGGGCGTAACGATAGAGTTCTTATTCGTCCCATTGAATAAACAAGGTGTCCTTTCGCTCCTATTCCTCTGGGAAGGTCCATTCCCAAAATTAGTGGATCGGTCTTACTGGTTTTGGGGAACTGAGATGGGCGGAGAGATATCTGAAGATACCATCTGGGCGCTTGATGGAAGCCCATACTATGTGACAAGTGATGTATCTGTCCAGTCAGATGTGACTTTGACCGTTGAGCCCGGAGTGGAAGTCAGGTTTAAGAAGTTTTCTGACTTCAGCGGGGTTAAAGTTGGCCTTTCAGTCTACGGCAACTTGGTCGCAGAAGGCACAGAGGCAAGTCCCATCGTTTTCACCACCAGTTGCGACTTTGAAGATTTGGATCAAATGCAGGGTGAATGGATAGATCCTTTTACGGAAGACTTCTTCCCTACGGATTGGAAGGGGGTTCGCATTGATGGTGATAGTGGCATACTCAGTTACTGTGTAGTCGAGTATGCGGAAACAAACATAAGGGCTGAAGGTGAATCTGTCACACTTCAAGTGTATAACTCCAGCTTGAGAGGTAGTAAAGATGGTATTGCCTTCGTCAGTGGTTTAGGATCTGCTACCATAATGAACAATACCATAGAACGGTATGGACATATTGCTGTAGTTTTAAATGGAGGAACAGCTACTATTTCAGGAAATACAATCACTATCCGGCGTGGACAAGCTGGCATACAAACGCATGGACAAGGTGGCATGTTAACGGAGGTAACTGGTAACATCATTTCTTCTATACCAGGATTCATTACGTATTGGGGGATGCATTGCTACGAGAGTTCACCCACCATATCTGGCAACGATATTATAGGGCCCTTTGGTCAAGGAATTGTTGTCACTGATGGTTCCGCACCTACTATAACGGGCAACACTATCACAAACTGTAGTGACGGGATATGGAGCGTATACTACGGAGTTGTTGTTGGTGATGGTTCCGCACCTACTGTAACAGGACCTACTATAACGGGCAACACTATCACAAACTGTGGTAACGGGGTATGGAACGGAATTGGTGGATTGCCACTAACCATCAACTACAATAACATTTTCGGAAATGATGATTGGGGCGTCTACAACGAAGGTTGTAGCATCACTATCGACGCGGAAAACAACTGGTGGGGAGATGTTAGTGGTCCGTATCATCCGACGGAGAATCCCGATGGACTGGGGGATGCTGTCTCTGATTGTGTCGATTTTGAGCCCTGGCTGACGGAGCCAGTAGAACCTTGATAAGAACGCTGATTCGCCCTCTTAGCAATTTTCCGCGCTCTGTTTTGGAATTTCTCAAGCAATACCTTTTGCAGTAACTTCTTTGAAGTTTCTGTAGGATTTACTGTTCGGAAGGTTAAATGGACGCTTCTATGGGGAAGCTAATACGATGCCAG
>DTYX01001162.1 GCA_012961655.1 Candidatus Poribacteria bacterium | reverse complement strand
CTTGCGATGCAGGTTGGGAAACCTGCACCACAACGTAAAAGTTTAAAGAACTTTCTGAAAACCCTTTACTCACTCATTCATTCTTACCCAGCCACTGCAACAATCCGTGACAGTGCTGATTGCATCTTCACCAGACGTTTATACAACCCTTCGCGTTCGAGTAGTTCGGCATGGGTACCCATATCTTCAAGGTGGCCCTCTTCCAGAATGATGAGTCGGTTCGCTCGGCGTAGCGTCGATAAGCGGTGTGCGATGGCAAAGGTCGTTCGACCTTCGACTAAACGCTCGATGGCTTCTTGGATAGCTGATTCAGTTTCCGTATCGACGGATGATGTGGCTTCATCTAAAATGAGAATCCGCGGGTCTTTCAGGATAGCGCGGGCGATGGAGATGCGCTGACGCTCGCCGCCGGACAGACTAACTCCGCGTTCGCCAACTTGGGTGTCATAACCATCGGGGAAATCCATGATGAAATGATGCGCGTTAGCAGCTATTGCCGCTGAGATAATCTCTTCTTTGCTGGCGTTAGGTTTGCCATAGGCGATGTTTTCTGCGATGCTGCCGTGGAACAAAAATGGCTCTTGTAACACTACGCCTATCTGCTCACGCAGCGAATTCAATTTGATGTCGCGGATGTCATGTCCATCGATGTAAATGGCGCCCTCTGTCACATCGTAGAAGCGACAGACGAGGGAGATTAAGGTTGATTTGCCGGCGCCGCTCGGCCCTGAGAGGCCAATCATCTCGCCCGGCTGTACTTCAAAGTTGATATTTTCGAGGGCGTTCTTCTCGCCATCGTAGGTAAAAGTGACGTTTTCAAAGCGTATCCGTCCTTCCAACTGTGGCAATTCGATACTGTCCTTTGTATCTTTGATTTCGGGGTCAGCGTCCATGATTTCAAAAATACGTTCAGCTGCGGTCGCCGCTCTCCGAAACCGTTCATTAATGCGGGTCAAACTTTGAATCGGACGGTAGAACTGCATCATATACCCGATAAAGAGCATTAACGTGCCGAGGGTGAAAGCCTGCTCAGGCTGCAACTGTCCAGCGGCCACCGCTACATCGTCGAAGATAATCTGACGCCCGCCAAACCACCGCACAATTATGCCACCAGCGAAGGTGGCTAATCCCATAATGGGATAATATGCCAAAGTTAATTTTGCCACCCGTATGCTATAATCAAACACCTCTTTGTTGACAACGTTGAATCGATCAACTTCTCGATCTTCAGCGGCAAATGCTTTCACCACTTTCACGCCTGGAATCGTATCCGCCAAAATCGCGGTGATAGCTGACACACGACGCCAGAGGCGATGAAACAGACGGTGCATCTTTTCGCCAAAGTAACCGGCGCCAACCGCCAGAACTGGCAGGGGAATAAGCGTCAGTGCAGCAAGCTGCCAATCTTCACGGAATAAGATGACGCACATCCCAAAGATCATTAAGAAATCTATCACCAGGTCTCGCAGGCTTTCAGTGATGAACCAACGTAAACGGCTTGTATCCTCGCTGATACGCGCGATTAAACGTCCTGTTTCATTTTTATTGTAAAAGCTGAGAGAAAGCATCTGCAAATGTCTATACGCTTGCGAGCGCAAATCGTAAATGACGCGGTTTCCCAGCCACTGCATTACGTAACCACCGGTTGTTCCGACAGCTTGATTCAAAACGTGAGCTCCTATTAGAGCAAAGATAAACAGATTCAACAATCGAAAGCGATTTTCAGCCGTCGTCTGCACAACCGGTACAAAAACGCTGTCGACCAGGTATTTGAAGATGTATGTTGGCAGCAATCCCAGAGCCGTCGTCGCCAGCGCAATAACGGTGCCGATAGCCACCAAATACCAGTACGGTTTGAGATAACTCAAGAGTCGAAACATCATCCGCCGTGTTTCGACACAATGAGGACAACTATCCGACCAATGCGGCAGGGCGCGGCCGCATTTTTCGCAACGGCCTTCGCGTCTTTTGCGGCCGCCCCTCCGTTTTTCTTTGCCTGTGCCATCACCCGACAACATTTCCAAAAAACCAGCCGCATCGCTGATTTTCGCGTTCATCGTTTTCGAGTATCTGAGCACGGGAAAAGCTTTTTTAGCTGTGTGTAATTCCAACATCCCATTGCCGATATAATTGCGAGTCTTCACGGTGACCACATCGTGCAACGGCAGTTGGATAATCTCAGGCTCTTTTGCGTGGTTGGAGTTGAAACTAATAACCCACTGGTCCGTGGCCAAGAGCCAACTTTCAGTGTACTCGCCATCGAGATTCATATCCGAAGAGATTGCTATCTGAACCACTTCTGGGTCTTCGATAAGTTTTTCAAACTTACGTTTTATCTCCTCTGGAACTTCCTCCTGAAGTTCATCTGGTATTTCTAAAGGCATTCTACGCCTCCTGTGTAAAAATTTGGGCATGTTCGCTTCGCTCAGTGGTTTACTTCGTAAACCATTTTCAAATTCCCTTGAAACATGCCGGAATAGTAATTTGATTATAAATTTAGCTTTTTGTCTGTAAAAAATGAAACATGATGCGTGAAACGTGAAAACAATTTTCTCTTCACGTTTTACATTTTACTTCCATTGAGCAACTCAGAAATTTTTTCCAATAATTTTGCTTCAACAGCTTGATTGATATATAGGGTTGCTAATGCGCAACCGGTGCAATAATCTTCGTTAGGCACCTCGTTAAGAGCAGTATTTATACCTGCCCGAATACTATCGAACATACTCCTATCCTTTATATTTCCGAGAGGCAGAAGATGACGAATTGCATGACAGCCACACATATATTGAGTGCCGTCGGGTATAAAGGCAGCTTGTGTTGGGGCTACATAACAGTGCTTTGATAAAGCGAGCTTGCCGTAAAGTCCTTCTGCGGATGCTTTGGTATATGCATCCAATCCGCCTTTATGCTTTACTCTCAAAAAAGGATTGGAGAAGTAGCCAAATAACGCGCCTCTTTGTTCTTTCTAAATCCCCATCCCATCTTG
>DTYX01001161.1 GCA_012961655.1 Candidatus Poribacteria bacterium | reverse complement strand
TGCTTTTATCCGTGTCAATCCGTGTGTATCCGTGGCTAATTATCTTTATCAAAATATATTTAACAAAACAGTAGTTGTTGATGGTACTTGTTACTAAGTAATGAGAGGTAGATATGACACATAGAGAACGAATTATAGCAACACTCGAAGGCAGACCGCTTGACCAGCTTTCCTGGGTACCGCGGTTGGAACTATGGTATAACGGCCGTAAGAGAAGAGGCAATTTGCCTGAAAAATATCGCGATTGGCCTCTGCGCGATATCGAGAAAGATTTGGGTTTAGGAACGCCCGCCAGAGGGGGCAGAATTCTCAGTTCACGACAAAATAACGTCGAAACTAAGAGCTATCGGGATGGCAACGACACTGTCACAGAATATATCACGCCGGTAGGGACAGTTTCAACCCGACATCGAGGTTCGGAAGAACTAAATGAAGTGGGCATCGGCGGCAGAATGATGGAATACATGATTAAAAATATAGAGGATTATGCCGTCGTGGAATACATCGTTGAGAATACCGAAGTAACGCCGAATTACGAGGTTTACCTCGCGTATGATAAGGAAATCGGCGATGATGGCTTTCCAATGACGGGTCTTGGAGATTGCCCGATGGGGCGAATTATGCGCGAGTACATCGGTTACAATAATTTTTTCTACGAATTGAATGACCATACTGACCAGGTAGAACATCTCTGTGAAGTTTTGACAGAATATGATAAGCAGAAAGTGTGGCCGATTGTAGTAAAATCCCCCGCCAAATTGATTTTACACGGCGTACACTTCGATTCTCAATTCACATCGCCGCCTCTCTTCCGAAAGTATTTTACGCCGTATTACAAGGCATTCTCAAGGTTACTGCATGAAAATGGGAAATACCTCGCGTGCCATGCTGATGCTGATACCAGCCTGATTTTAAATGAGATTATGGACGCTGGTTTTGACATGGCGGAATGTTTTGTCACGCATCCGATGGTCCCTTGTACATTGGAACAAGCAAGAGAAGCGTGGGGAACCGACGTCGTAATCTGGGGAGGAATTCCCTCGGCAATCGTATGTGAACCAATCACCGACGAATATTTTGAGGAGTACATGATAGACCTATTCAAAACCATCGCTCCAGGAGATGCCTTCATCCTCGGGGTAGCAGACAATGTAATGCCTGAAGCGAAGATTGAACGTATTCGACGAGTTACGGAGATGGTTGAGGAGTATGGATATCCGATAAATGTTCGGGAAGAATAATGCGATAGATGCTTACCGTAGGGGCGGGCTTTATGCCCGCTTCTGGTTAGACTACGATTGATTGGCGGATGATTGTGGTTTGTTACCGCCATCAAAGGGTAACTGAAAAACTCGTAATGGAAAGGTGAAACATGAAAACATTAATAGAAAAAGCTGATGTTTTAATAGAAGCGCTTCCTTATATCAGAGCATTTTATGGGAAAACTATGGTAGTAAAGTACGGCGGAAAAGCAATGGAAGATGAGACGCTCAAACATAGTGTTATGCAAGATATTGTGTTAATGAAGTATGTCGGTATGAATCCTGTCATTGTACACGGAGGCGGTCCACAAATTAGCGAGATGATGAAGCGTTTAGGTAAGGAAGCGAATTTTATCCAGGGATTGCGCGTCACGGATAGAGAAACGGTCGATATAGCGGAAATGGTGTTAGCCGGAACGATTAACAAAGAGATAGTATCGCTTATAAATCAGCACGGTGGAAAAGCCGTTGGATTATGCGGCAAAGATGCAAATCTCATTCAAGCGCAGAAACATTTTGCCAAATTAACCTCGGACAGCGGCGAACAGATTATGGCTGATATCGGCTTTGTCGGAGATATAACTAGCGTCAATTCAAAGATTATCCGGGTACTTGAAACAGAAGGTTTTATCCCTGTCATTGCCCCCAATGGCGTCGGCGAAGATGGGCAGACGTACAATATCAATGCGGACACTGTCGCTGGCGAAATTGCCGCAGCGTTGCAAGCTGAAAAACTAATCATCTTAACTGACACGCGCGGCATATTACGCGACAAAAATGATGAAAATTCTCTCATTTCCACTCTTGATATCTCAGAAGCCGAGGAGTTGATTCAAGACGGCGTTATCGAGACAGGCATGTTACCCAAAGTCGAAGCTTGTATCACAGCATTGAATGCAGGAGTCGAAAAAACACACATTATTGACGGCTGCATCAGCCACTCTATTCTGCTCGAAATTTTTACTGAACAGGGCATTGGAACAGAGATTATCTGATACAATACTAAACTCAATTTAACTTACTAACCTGTATCCCCAGGTAACGCTGAGTTTTCCCGCGGGTTCCACAGCGGGAAGGATATCAAAGAACTCATCATCCATGGATTAAATTTAGGTGAGCGGGAATATAAGTTACATTATTCGTTTTCGCAGATAACGATAATTTCCTTCTCTTCTGGTAATGCCCTGGCTATCGCAATATTCTAGAAAGGGCACCGCGTATTTTCTACTGGTATTGGCTAATTCTCGAAATTCGGCTGTGGCGATCTTGCCGTTTTGGTTGATGGCATCTTTCAGAAGTTTAATATTATCTTGTAGCGTTTGAGTATGTAAAAATATCCCCTCGGAGATTTGAATCAAAGTGCCCAACTGCACCAGAGCATAGAAAGTTTTCTCAACTTCTTTTTCAGGGTATGCTTTCAGGGTTTCAATTATCTCCTCTTTGCTCGGCGACGATATACCCTTTTGAAGAAAGATTTTTTCAATCTCATCTTTTATCTTCTGCTCCTGTTCGGCGAAGGTAATTTGATGTGACGCCAAACGTAGAAGATTGCCATCTTTTACAATTTTGCCAGCTCTTATCAATCTATCAGAAATTTTTTCAAAAGATATATCATCAACCTCCACTTTTTCCCCCATTTGATAAAGAGGGGATAGGGGGGATTTCGCTCCGGATAAATTTCTGTCCAGTTCCGCTTTGACCTGGGCGGCGTTTTGACCTGCGACCAACGGATTATCCGCGTGAAATCGGCTTAGATTTTGAAGGATGATATTTTCCACTTCTGAGACGCGTTGCGATGAGGAGAACATTTTATCACTGCCCGGCCAACGGATGATTTTATTCTGCCCTTGTAAGTTTTTCAATAATTCATCCAACTTTTTGTCGCCGTAAGGCAGATAGTAACGCAAAAGGCTCTCTTGGAGGCAAAGTTTTCTGCTTTCAGTGATGACCAGGCGGATAACTTCATTGTCATCAGCTTCTTCCCATTTTCTTAGGGTTTTCTCTGTCTCTTCTGTAAAACGCTTATGTTTCGTCGCGAATGGATTTAACACGAAACCGCCGCCGATGGTATACTGCGCGGAAAAATCGCGAATGATAAACCTGTCGGAGCGAAATGTCAGAGCAGCTGTTTCGAGCCGCAATTGAATTCGCCCGCTATCGCCGGGGAGCAACGCTTCGTCGGTCAAAAGAACTATCCGGCAGAAGGATTCGCTAGTTCCCACGTAAAATCGCACTCGCATCCAATGTTCCAGCATGCGGGGAAATGATGACAGTACTTTGAGAGAGACGTCGATATTATCGGTAACCCGTGAAATTTTCTCGGCGCAAACTACGTTCCCACGTGCAATATCTTCTTTGCGAACGCCGGATAGATTCAACGCTGTACGCTGACCTGAAACGGCAAAATCAGCGGGTTGATTATGTACCTGTATTCCGCGTATACGCGCTTGCAAACCTTTCGGCAAAATATTCACTTGCTGTTCTCTGTTCAGCCGCCCACCTATCAACGTGCCCGTTACCACTGCGCCGAAGCCCGATATCGTAAATACTCTGTCCACATAAAGTCTGGGAATTCCCTCTGCGGTCGGAATTCGGAGTTGTTGCACTGATAAGGCATCGACTTGCTGAACGATTGTCTGTTTCAATTCATCTATGCCTTCACCTGTAACTGCTGAGACGCAAACGACCGGCGCTCCTTCCAAGGTCGTGCCTTCGACGATTTCCGTCGCTTGAGCCGCCGAATCTTGAATTTGTTCGGGTGTGGCGATATCACACTTGGTGACCACCAAAATACCGGCGGATATTCCCAGTAAATCGAGGATTTCCAGATGTTCCAGCGTTTGTTCCTCTACACCCTCTCGCGCGTCAAGCACCAGCATCACCAGATCCATTCCGTAAGCTCCCGACAACATCTGGCGGATAAATCTCTCATGCCCAGGAACATCGACAATCCCCGCACGCGAACCATCGGGGAGGTCGAAATAGGCAAACCCCAATTCTATAGACAGCCCGCGCTGTTTCTCTTCTGCAAGTCTATCCGTTTCTATACCGGTAAGCGCTTTGATGAGAGCTGTTTTTCCATGGTCAACATGACCCGCTGTGCCAATTATTATATTTCTCATTTTAATAACACTCTATTCATAAACTTAAACTGTCTTTTCGTGTAAAACTGAATGATAAAAACAGAATTCTATTTTGACAATGTTAAATTAGAAACGAGATCAAACTATTGAAATTATTTCGCCAAAATACTTAACCTTTGGTGTGAATTATATCAATTTTTAGGTGGTTTTCTCCCTTCATCGATAATTTACTCTAACACCCCGAAAAATTTGACCCCTTTTGTATCTGCAAATTTCACAAGTAATTGTTGGACGCTTTTTTTAAAAATCGGATGGATAACCTTAGGGGCGATTTCCACCAACGGTATCAAAACGAAACCGCGTTCGTGCATCCGCGGATGTGGAACTATCAAACTGGGTGTATCCACACATTTTTGATTGTATAGCAAAATGTCAAAATCGATTTCTCTTGGCCCCCACCGCCTTCTTCTCCTTCTGCCAATATCTCTTTCCGCCCTTTTTAATATGCTCAACAATCTGTGAGGCGTAATGTATGTCTCTATTTCGACGACACCGTTGAGGAAATATCCCTGATTTGCATACCCTACTGGTTCAGTCTCATATAGGCTGGATTTTTTAGTGATGGTGATGGAGCGATTGCGGGAAACAAACTCAAGTCCGCGTTTGATGTTTTTTAGTCTATTTCCTAAATTTGAGCCGAAGCTGACGTATGCTAATGACATTTGTGTGAAACGTGATGCGTGATTTTTTAAGTCTGAAAAACAGACTTAGCTATCTCAATATTTTCAAGAACCTGGAAATCAAACATGCCGACAGCTAAGAAATCTGCACCTGAATCTACGGCGAATTGAAATCCATCTTTGGGGTGAGTTCTGCCAGCGCCGAGGACTTCAAGTTCCACGTTTGGTTCTCCTAACGGAACTATAAACCGAGTTTTTGTCAAAAACTCGGTTTCTGGTGTTGCAATTTTTCTAATGCGATTTTAGCCGATTGTTGTTCCGCTGTTTTTTTATTTTTGCCAACTCCTCGTCCGTAAGGTGTATCACCCAAAATCACTTCAACTTCAAAGATTTTTTCATGCTCTGGGCCGGTTTCGGCGATGAGCGAGTAAACAGGAGGCTGGTGCGCGGTTGATTGCCAATATTCTTGAAGCGCGGTTTTATAATCATATTTGATTTCGTCCTGTGCCAGTTGCCGAATTTTATCTTCAAGAATTTTGAGTACAAAACGCCGTGCGAATTTAAGCCCGCTGTCAAGGTAGATGCTTGCAATAATAGCTTCCAGCGCATCGGCTAAGTTGGCTTCATTCTCGCGCCCGTTGGTCGTATTCTGACTTGCTCCGAAAGCGATGTAGTTACCCAAATCCAATTCTTTCGCGCAGAGAGCAAGTATCGGTTGACTGACGACAACAGACTTCAGTTTTGAGAGTTGACCTTCGGTATATTCGGGGAAGGTTTTATATAAAAAAGCGCAGATGATAATTCCCAAAACGGCATCACCTAAGAATTCCAAGCGTTCGTTGTATTCTAAATCAGCATCCACCTCATAAGCGACTGATTTATGAGTGAGCGCCAATTCAAGGAGAGATATGTTTTGGAATCGATATCCGAGACGCTTTTCTAATTCACAGAATTCTTTGAATCGTTCGTTTTTATTACACATTCTTAGGGCATATTCCATGTCTTTCACGCCACATATCTTTTAATCACGAGGGTAGTATTATGTCCCCCGAATCCGAAGGCATTTGAGATAGCGATGTTAATTTCAGCGTGTCGTCCTTCGTTGGGCACATAATCCAGGTCGCATTCTGGGTCAGGGTTATCCAAGTTGATAGTTGGTGGGATATAGCTATTTTGCATAGCCAGGATGGATGCCGCTAATTCGACAGCGCCGGCGGCGCCGAGAAGATGTCCAGTCATGGATTTAGTTGAACTCACTGGTATGGAGTAGGCTTTATCACCAAAGATCTTTTTGATTGCCAAAGTTTCAGACAAGTCACCAACAGGGGTGCTAGTTCCGTGTGCGTTAATGTAGTTTACCTCATCTGGATGAATCTTCGCGCTTTTAAGCGCCGCCAGCATTGCTCTAGCTGCACCATCTCCATCCACTGAAGGCTGTACCATATCATGGGCATCAGAACTCATGCCATATCCGATGATTTCCGCATAAATTGGAGCATCTCTTTTTAACGCGTGTGAAAGAGATTCCAAAACAACAACGCCTGCGCCTTCCGCCATTACAAATCCGTCCCTGTCTTTATCGAAAGGTCGACTTGCTCTTTGCGGCTCCGAATTTCGAGTTGAGAGCGCTCCTCGCATAGCGCAAAAAGCTGCGACGGTCAAAATCGTGAGCGGAGCTTCAGTACCCCCAGCGAACATGATATCTGCTTCTCCACGTTGTATGACGCGGTAAGAATCTCCAATGGTGTGATTGCTGGTTGCGCACGCTGTGGCAATTGCAGAACTAGGGCCTTTTAGTCCTAGATGGATGGAGACCTGTCCCGATGCCATGTTAATTATCTCATACGGGACGAAATGTGGACTCACCCATCGTGGTCCGCGAGTGAGCAGAATTTCATGATTTTCCTCGATGACTGCTATGCCACCGATACCTGAACCAACGATAACTCCCGCACGACATAAATCTATTTTTGCTAAATCTATCTCTGCATCAGCCTGAGCCATTTTCGCAGACGCTAAAACATATTTGATAAAGGCCGGTAGTTTTTTCACTTCCTTAGGTTCTAAAAACTGCTCGGGTTGAAAGTTCTTCACCTCTCCTGCTATCTGGCTGCGCAAAGGTTCTGGGTCAAAATGTGTGATTCTCACTATGCCGTTTTTACCGAAAGAGAGTGATTGCCAGAATTCTTCTTTGTTGTTGCCAATTGGAGTGAGAACACCTATGCCTGTAATTACTACTCGCTCCACGATTATCTTTACCTCCATCTTGGTGACTATTAAGCGAGTTTCAAATAATCTTTTGCACTTTCTCAGGTGACCAATGGTGGCG
>DTYX01001160.1 GCA_012961655.1 Candidatus Poribacteria bacterium | reverse complement strand
GATGTACGCCTTACAGTCTGGCACAGTGGAGACTAACTTCGAGTACATGGTCAGCGAAGACACGATTGATTTACTGCGTCGTATGAAGGCGCAGCGCGACCGCGATGGCGCTCCCTTTTTCATCTGGACTAATTTCTGGGGGCCGCATACGCCCTGTCTCTTGCCCGAACCGTACTATTCGATGTATGACCCCAAATCCATACCTGAAGAGCCGAGTTTCAACGAAACTTGGGAACGGAAACCGTTTGTACAGCATCTAGTCGAGAGGTACTGGGGACTATCCGCCGGCGGTTGGCAACGGTGGCGTGAAATAGTCGCTCGTTACTGGGGTTACGTGACGATGCTCGACGAACTGGTTGGGCGGATTTTGACGGAACTGCAAGCGCTGAACTGCCAGGACAACACCCTGGTCATCTTCAGCACAGACCATGGCGACAACATGGGAGCGCATCGTCTAATCGAAAAGGGACCTTTCACCTATGAACAATGCTATCGCCTGCCATTCGTCGCTATGCATCCAGCTTGTGAGTCGCTGGGCAGCGTTTGCGATGAATTCGTATATCTGCAAGATTTATTTCCCACTTTTCTCGAAGTGGCTGGTTTGCCTACTCCTGATGAATCCGATACGATGAGTATATTAGACCTGATTGCTGGGCGAAAAAAGACAACGGGGCGCGACAGTATCTACGCCCAGTTTTATGCCCAGTTGTTTCCCTATGAACAAAGAATGGTGCGCACCCGCACGCACAAATTCGTCTACAACCGCACTGATATCGGCGAACTTTACGATTTGGTCAATGACCCATGGGAGATGACAAACCTCATTGATTTGCCTGAAACTAAATCCGTTCAAGATGAATTGATGGACACCATGTTTGAGCATATAACAAGACTGAATGACCCAGCACTGCGCCATTTTGATTCGATTCGGCATGTCTATTAACTTTTCCTTCGATAGTCCAGAGGCGGACGTGGACTGAAGCTAACATACTCCCCGCCGCTAAAGCGAGGCGGCCTCAAAGCGATTTCCTAAACCCACCGGCAATGGTCGTCGAGTCGTAAAGTTCTGGCTTGTCCCAATCGAAACGCCACGGTAACCTGCTTGGATACGCCTCAGGCATCGCCTCTTGCAAGAGCGAGAACGTTTGGATAACCGCAAGCGTTTGGTGGGTGTTCTCAAGGATGGCGTCAAATCGCTGTTCGATGAGAGAATCCATCGCCGTTTGCAACCGCCCAAGCGCTGCCAGAGCCTCAGTCTGTCGGTGATGTATCCGTCTGGGCAGTCGCGTTAACAGGTATGCGGAATCCATCGTCAAAAACCCCGGCCCCGTGTCCCAGAAACCATCGCCACGTTGGAGGGAGAGAATGGCATCGATAATCTTCTCGGGCATCTTCGGCAATCGTCCTATCGCCAGGTGTAAAGATGTATACGCAAAGGTTCGGCTGATATTGGTCGGGCGCCCCTTCGGCCAGACGCCCGTGTGCTCGTCCTGTTGCAGACCGAGTTTCTCGTAAAACACCTCCGTCCATTCCGGGTTGTTTAAGCTGACCAGCACCGGCACTAGCCCCAGCGCATTATGATGATTCGAGGACGGGGACGACCAGTCAATGCCATCGAAGTATGCTTTAAGACCGCGCACCGACATGATATCGCTGAGATATGCCGGAAAATGCTTCAAATCCGCCCCCAGAATTTTGAGTGACCGGACGGTATGCCAGAACGCATGGCCTGATGAAAGCTTGACCCCAATTTGCGGCTCATACTCGTATCGTCCGGTGCGCTCATCCTGTCGAGATTGCAAGTAATCGACCCAGGCTTGACGAACCGCGCCACCTACGTCGTTTTCACCGATTGCATATCGTATCCAGGCGATGTCCGTACTGCTGAGCAGGTTCACTCCAGTCTCACGATTCATCCGGAATCCACCAATCCCATCGCTCGTCCACTCCCAGAGAGATTCCGACCATGTATGGATGCGTTGGCTGAGATTGTCCAGGAAATTTTCGCGCATTCGACACCTCGTTGTTTTCTAGTTGCCGGCAAGCCGTTATGACAACGTGCCGAGATACGATGGTAATATTTCACCAGATTTTTCGGCTGGGAGTTTCGTTCCTATGCATAGCGTTGCTCAAAAACCGTCACGGCAGTTTGTGCCGCCAGCATGGCGGCGCGGACTCGTTGCTCAAAGCCCCTCTGCATACCGGTCTCGATGGTGAACGAGAGACCGTATTTACTCGCTGCAAAATCGGCCAAGTTCAAGCCTTCTCCCCGTTTTTGTGCGTGGAGCCAAAATACGCCGCGTTCACCTTTTGTGAAAAACGCTCCAGGCAGATAGTCCGCTGGCGCCAATTCTGTCCCTGACTGAGCAACAGCTTGAATCATTTCATGGGCTATACGACCCTCCCACATCTGGCCATCATCACACTGCTGATGACGGGCGGAAAGCCAGAAGGCATTGCCACCGTACTCGTGCAGGTCCAGTGTGAGGCCAGGCTGGATTTCAGCCATCAAGCGACGGGTACAGCGCACTTCCACCGGTGCCCAGGGCGTATCGTGGAAGCGGTTGATGTGGAGCGCTTCACCCTCCGGACTGACGATGAGTGTGTAAGCACGCTGGCACGGCGCTGTTCCTTCCACTCCTTCGGCGCGGGAGGGGAAAAAGATGCGGCGACCTTTAAGCGGTTCCAGGAACGACTCCTCTTTGCGGAATCGACCGTAAAGGCCGCGAGTTGAATATCCATACTCGCCGATGATGACCAGAAGCGTCTCGTCGGCCTCGTAGAGCACTTCGCCATGTTCCCTAAGAACCGCTTGGACATCTTCGATGGAACCAAGATTGGGCTCCTCCCCCAGGCTCAGACTCAACACATAGGCGAAGCCGTTCATGCCCATCGCATCTCGCGTGGGGATGACGTAAACCTGATGTTCGGTATGGAGTTGGTCAATTAGTTCAACAGCGGCGGTGACGCCGGCTTGCTCCGTCGAATGACTTCCGGCGCTGATGAAGATAGCCGGCTCCTTCTCTCCGCCGCTTTTGACCGATACAAGGGGCGCCCCATCGGGGGCATATCCCAGAAGCTGTGGTGTGTGGCCCTTCTGTTCAATATGCTCAAGCGGTTCGGTATATGTGTTGAATATCTGCATCATGTCCCTCCTTTCCCGTCCTTGTGTAGGTCGAGATTCCGTAAGACGAAGTCGTCCCTTCGCTTTGCTCGAGAGCAGGCGGTGAACGAAGTGAGTATATCTCGACGTTAATCGTCGAATTTGGAAATTCGATACTTCGCTACACTCAGCACAGGCTCTACAAGTATTTCCTCCCATTTCTGAGAGAACTCGTCACTTCTTCAGGGATTTCGATTTTGCCTGTGCCCCGATCATTTGGTGCAGAGAAAGCCTCATATCGTGCAGGTTCCGGCGTGTAGTAGTTTTTCTGCGTGCGTCGTAAAACCTGACCCGAGGACCAGATGATAGTCGTGCGACTTCATTTCAAGCTGCATTCCATTCAACACTTCGGTATAAAAGGTAATCCCATTCATCTGTTTATGAAGCCAAAATCGTCAAAAGAGTCCTTTTTTGAATTGCAGCACGTTGTTTCCTAATACAGAGTTTTTGGTAAAAGCTCGGTTTCTCATTATTCCAATGTCAATTTAATCAAACTCCTTAATTGCATCCAGCGCCGGTCCCATAGCCGCGTCGGTCTCCTGGTCGACGATAATATTTATAACAGACGGCTTTTGAGAATCCACGGCGCGTTGGAAAGCTGGTCTGATTTCATCGGGGTTTTCGACAAGTTCCGCATGACAACCGAAACCCTCAGCGATTTTGACGAAATCGGGGTTATGTCCGCCGTACCACAGGTCGATGGCGTAACGGAATCCTAAAGCGTATTTCTGATTTTGCCGGATTAGGCTCAACACGCCGTTGTTGATGAGGATGACCGTGATGGGGATATTATACTGACAAGCCATCGCTAACTCTTCGACCATGAACAAAAATCCGCCGTCTCCCATCACCGCTACTGCCATGCTATCGGGTTTAGCTATCTTTGCGCCGATGGCGGCTGGAATGTCGAATCCCAATGTTCCAGCGCATCCGCTGACCAAATAAGTTCGGGGTTTGTAAATTTCTTGGAATTGTCCAGACCAGATTTGATTCAACCCGCAACCTGTCGTGAATATGGTGTCTTCATCGAAAAACTCGTTTATCTCCTTGAATACCCTTTGCGGTTTGATGGGAACATCATCGAAATCCAACCGCCGCGCCATCTGCTGGCGGAGGAAGGGAATCTGCTTTACGCGTTCTGAGGGCGCTTGGCGAGATGTTTTGCGCTTGGCGACGCCTAACAAAGCGTTCAGCGCCGTTTTGGCGTCCGAGACAATCCCGAGTTCCGTCGGGATGATTTTGCCGATTTGGGTCGGCTCGATGTCGATATGAATGAACTTTCTGCCTCTTGTGTAGACCTCCAAATCTCCCGTATGTCTATCGACGAATCGACATCCGACTCCCAAGATCAGGTCTGATTCCAAGAAAGTTTTTTGGCCAAACGGGGTGTTTATCATCGTGCCGATATGTCCTGCATAAAGTGGATGGTCAGCGGGGATGCCGCCTTTGCCCATGTAGGTCGCGATGACCGGAATCGAGAGATATTCCGCTAATTCGGCGAATTCTTTCGTCGCATCAGCGATTATCACACCCCCGCCTAACAACATCACCGGAGCGTCGGCAGTCAAAATCATGTCGATGGCTTTTTCAATCTTTCTCATATCCGGTTCGGGAACATAAACTTCCAAGCTGGAATCCAACTGCGGGTCGTATTCAATCTCCTCTTTCTGAACATCTAAAGGCAAATCTATCAAAACCGGCCCAGGTCTGCCTTCGCGGGCAATCCTGAATGCCTCCCGCATGACACCCGGCACGCGGTTCGGCTCCATGACGCAGTAGCTTTTTTTCGTCACCGGTTTTACTATCTCTGCAATTTCAACTGATTGGAACGCCTGTTTGCCGAGCTGGGCGCGGACATTTTGTCCAGTTATGGCGACGATAGGAATTGAATCCACCTGTGCTGTATACAAACCTGTAACAAAGTTGGTCGCAGCAGGCCCGGAGGTGCATAGACAGAATCCCACCTTGCCGCTGGCGCGCGCATATCCATCGGCGGCGTGACACGCTCCCTCTTCGTGGTGGGCGATGAAGTGTTTAATCTGTTCAGATTTTGACAATTCCCCGTATACGGGGTTAATCGCTGCTCCCGGTATCCCAAAGACAACTTCAACTCCTTCATCTTCTAAAATTTTTACAACAACTTCTGCAACTGATATCTTCGGCATTTGTCGTTTCTCCTGAAGTAAATTTACAAGGTAAAATGTAAAGTCTGTCCTCAAGCAAAGTGAAGAGAAAGTTTCTTTCACATTTTACTTAATAGCATATCAGAAAAATCTATGCAAGAAAAAAATGATAACTCATTGCACCATTTCGTGCAATAAATAAAAATGGCATTAGGTAAGTGCCAAGATTGCGGTCACGACATGAGTACAACCGCAAAATCATGTCCTAATTGTGGTTGTACTCTTAGTCCGCTTACCCAAAAAACCAGATTAGTTACATGCGAGGAATGTAAAGGTTTTGGTTATTTTGAATGGCGTACTAGGCGCCGGAAAGTACCTAGGCATCCCTTTCCCGGAGGACCTGGGAGTTATGAAACTGTAGGTTGGTGGGAACCCACTTATAAATCTGTTCTTAGTAGTGGCGAGATTAAAAAATGTGACGAATGTGAAGGAACAGGTAAAGTTAAAGAGGTTTATTATTCATAATTCCATCTCCTACTTGTATTTGGGGCATTTTCCGACCGATTCAGATAGAGATGGGGCAGACGGCATCCGTCCCATTGAGTTAGCCCACCCTAATATATAATATTTTGATAGTTTACTTCGTAAATTGTCTGAAGGTAGATAGGGAGGAAAAAAATGCTTTCATTCATATCCCATGATGACATAATCCATAATGTTTTAAAACCCTCAATTCCTCGAAACTCGCATCATTATTGCATTTTGTGGGGGGAGTAACAGCGGGAACATCAAGGGATATTTTTGTCTCTATTTCATTTTTAAAAGGCGTCTTGCAGAGTTTGTGAATTGCTCTGTTTGACG
>DTYX01001159.1 GCA_012961655.1 Candidatus Poribacteria bacterium | reverse complement strand
TGGAGGGACGAGCGCAGTGGCAACTATGACATCTACGCCCAGCGTGTAGATGCCAGCGGTGCAGTGCTCTGGACAACCGATGGCGTTCCGATTTGCACGGCGGAGGATTGGCAAGGCAATCCCGAACTTGTCAGTGATGGTGCAGGCGGCGCTATCATCACGTGGCAGTGGCAGGACTGGCCTAGTGTTTACATCTATGCCCAGCGTGTCAATGCCAGCGGCGCTGTGCTATGGACAACTGATGGCGTAACAATTGGCATGGCAGGAGATGACCAAGCGTATCCAGAACTTGTTAGTGATAGTGCAGGCGGTGCTATTATCACATGGCGGGCAGGGAGCAGCGATGGCATCTATGCCCAGCGGGTAAATTCCAGCGGCGATATGCTATGGACAACCAATGGCGTGCCCATTTCTACGGTGGATGTTGAGCCACATTATCCCCCACAACTTGTCAGCGATGGGGCAAGCGGTGCTATCATCACGTGGACTGATGCACGCGGAGAGGACTATGACATCTATGCCCAGAATGTCCAGGAAGACGGCAGTTTGGGCGGCATCTCAGGGGATGGAGGTGTGCTTGCTTTAGCTCCAAAGATATTTACGGAAAGAGAGATTTCACCCTCACCCGACCTCTCCCTTCGAGGGAGAGGAGAACATGGCATTCCACTCACAACCAAAGCGCTGCAAAATTATCCCAATCCCTTCAACCCGGACACGTGGATTCCGTATCAGCTCGCAGTTAATGCGCCTGTCACTATTACCATCTATAACCTCAAAGGACAGAAAATAAAGACCATCGCATTGGGTAATCAAAAGGCGGGCGTTTATGTAACGAAGGACGAAGCGGCGTATTGGGATGGAAGAGATAATATTGGTCAGAAAGCCTCAAGCGGCCTCTACTTCTATACTATCCAAGCAGGCAACTTTATCGCAACAAAAAAGATGATTCTGATGAAGTGAGAAAAATGGGGTCAAGGTCTATTTTTCAGCGCCTTGAAAACAAATTGTTCTTTGACATTTTGAACAGTTCTTTCAACATAGTGGTGTGCCCGCTTTTAATGGTTTTTGATTTAATTTTTGGGTATAAAAGAAAGAAAGGTCCGTCATGTCAAGCTTTCGTACTTTCCGAGAGAACTGATTAAATAAAAAAGGGGTGGTAGTAAATGTCCCAACAGACTAGAAAAAGCCGGAACAGATTATTTGGAATAGCTGCCTTGATTGGTGCTTCAGCAACCGCTGTTGGCGCTCTAGCAGCCATTATAGTTCCTGTAGTTCTGTGGCATAAGACACCTGAAGGCATTAAAGAAATCAGTTCAGCTATTAGGGAACGAGGAATTGCTCAACAGGCAGCAATAAATGAAGTGGGGAAAGCTATTGTAAATGGCACATACAAATCAGCCTTAGGCGCTAGCGGAAGCACATCGATGTGGCGGGTTACTCTCACTGATGACATAGCTGAGGCAGTAAAAATTAATCTTATAGCACGTAGTGGTGCAGAGTATGTCATCACTCAAGGAGGCGAGGGCGCTCTCGGTAAAGGTGTCCTTACAAGGATTCAAAAAGCAAAAAGTTTGCTTCTTAACAGAGACTATTATGAAGCAGTTGCAATAGGTGTAGAGAGGGCACGCCTATCTGATTTGTTCAGAATAGCTAGTGTGGGAACAGTAAAACTTCCTGCTCTTATCGGCGCTGTAGCCGGATATGTAGGCACTATTCGTGCCGAAGCTAAGGAAGAAGCTAAACAGTAGGAGGGATAGCCAAATTATTATTGCTAACAAAGTTAGTATAGTTCTTTTCAGAAAGAGGAGAGTGCAGATGCAGATATCAGAACAGACAAGGTGGTGGGTTACTGTATCTCTGGGTGTAGCGGGCATTGTTGTTGCGCTTATAATAGGGTTGCTTGGGATAAAAGCCCTAAATAGTGCTTTCAGGCAGGCTGAATCAACAATAGAGAGTGGTTTCAGTCGCACTGAGCTGACAATAGATGAAAACACTGCCATCGTAGCTCTTGGCTCTAAAGGCGACAGACCAGCTTGGGCTAACGTCTTAAGAAAGGCAAAAGGGGAAGCTATTGAAAAAGGAGGCTCTTTGATATCTAGTCGGTCAGTATCTACTTTGGTCAAAGGGCAAAAGCTTAGATGGGCGGAAGTAAGGGAAGGATTAAACCACCTTTCCATCCTTTCCTTCCATTCCTTCCTTTCTCGAGGCGGTGTTGGTTAGCACACTAAATGTCAAAGAACCCGAAATGGTAGCCATAGTGTCAGGTTTTGCCGAAGGGATGCGGCAAGCTCAGTGAAATAGACACGCTTATTGTCTCAGGCGCCAGCCACGCGCCTTCCACTGTCACTTGTCAGCGATGGGGCAGGTGACGCTATCATAACGTGGGGTGACCAGCGCAGTGGCAACGCAGATACATCTGTCTTCGGTGGAGTATTCGATGAGGAGTGAAGTGATTGCATATGAAGAAGAGGACTGGTTTACTTCGTAAACACAGTTGAGATGCAACATCGCGGGGGCGAGAGAATCCAAGAAGAGACGAAAGGTATGACGTTGGAACAGGAGTTGGCTTTTTGGCAGCGGCGCTCACAAGAATTGCGGAGACGTCAGCAGTCCATCCGAATGAAGCGTAAGTCAGCCTGAGTGAGCATATCTTGAAGATTTTTCTTAGGTGGGTAAGCTGCGACTACTCCCTCGACTTATAATCGGGGGCTTCTTAACGTTAATTCACAATAATTAGAGAATTAGAATAAACACTAATAGTAATCAGAAAGACGTAGCGGCATGCCTCTGTGCTGCCAATTGTCGCCCGTAGCGTCTGCAAAACTCGTATCTGTGTGAGGAAATTTCTATACAAAGAAAGATTTCAACAAAAAGAGATATTAATTCTTTCATGGATAGTGGAAAGAATAGATTAATAGAGTAGAATAGTGACATTGTTAAACATGAAATACATAATCATAGTCGGCGATGGAATGGCAGATTATAAACTGCCACAATTGAATAATAGAACTCCGTTAGAGGTCGCTCATACTCCCAATATGAATTTCATGGCGCAAAACGGCGCGATTGGCACTGCGATAATGGTTCCCGAGGGGATGCCTCCGGGCAGCGATGTAGGGGTGCTCTCTGTGCTCGGTTATGACCCCAAACTGTATCCGATGGGACGCGGCGCGCTTGAGGCTGCTGGTTTGGGAATACAATTAAAGCATGACGATGTCGCATATCGTTGTAATTTAGTTACTTTGGAGGGAGATATTTTAAAGGATTACTGCGCTGACCATATCAGTTCTCAGGAAGCGGAGGAATTAATCATTGCGCTCAACAATGAATTGGGAACAGATAACATCGTCTTTTATCCGGGAGTCAGCTATCGGCATCTCATGGCGCATGCAGGCGGTTCGGAAAATCTGCATTGCGCGCGTCCACACGATATCATCGGTGAAAAGTACGTTCAATATCTGCCCGCGGGTGAAGGACAGGAAGTTATCAGAAAACTTATGAAAAAATCCGTAAACGTGCTTTCTGCTCATCCCGTCAATCAAAAACGCATCCTGCAAGGAAAACTACCAGCGAATAGCATCTGGCTCTGGGGACAGGGCAAATCGCTTTCAATTCCGAAATACCAGGAAAAATATGGCATCAAAGGCGCGGTAATTTCTGCTGTCGATTTATTGCGCGGTATTGGATATTATGCCGGACTGGATATCATCAAGGTCCCCGGCGCAACGGGATACTTGGATACAAATTACACGGGGAAAGCGCTATACGCGCTGAGAGCATTGAATGACCGCGATTTCGTACTTATCCACGTTGAGGCGCCGGATGAAACAAGTCATGCTGGAGATATAGATGGAAAAATTGAAGCCATTGAAGCGATTGACAGTAAAGTGATAGAAACCATCCTCAGTGAGATTGAAAATTTTCGTGAATACAGGATTTTAACGTTGCCTGACCATCTAACTCCTATTCCGTTGCGCAAACATACTCATGGACAAGTGCCTTTCGTCGCTTATGGGACAGGTATTCATCCCAATGGATTTACGGAATATTCTGAAGCAGTGGCGGCGGGAAGTTCTCTGCATTTTGAAAAGGGATTTCAGTTGATGGAATGGTTTTTGTTCGGCGCATGAAATAATTTGGAAAATCTTGTTTCAGTTTGTAAGACTTACGTAAACGTAATACGTAAAAGAAATATTACGAATTACGATAATCACCGCGTGCTCTTGGATTAGGATAGGAAAGTGAAAATTTTTGAGA
>DTYX01001158.1 GCA_012961655.1 Candidatus Poribacteria bacterium | reverse complement strand
TGTCGGGCTGGCATCATCTCAGTTCGAAAAGCGGGCTCAGGAATGCGTATGTTCGTCGGCGAACAACCCTCCAATGATGATAAATACGAGTTTTACAAAGAGGAATTCGAAGAAAACCTGAACAAACAATAGCAAGAATTCTCGAGAGTTATCTCGCAAGTGATATTTTGGAAATTGAAAGTTCAACCGCTTATCCAGCCATCGGAAAGGTGAAAAACGGCCAACTCCAAATGCCCAAGGATAAACTCTCATTTCGATGTCTTTTGCTATGGGTTTATAGTCGTAATCCTTATGCTTCGGTACGACTTTGACCGAGAAAGCAGCACGGGTAGGGTGCGAAGAAGAATTCGAGACATACATGCGTCCTTGAACGAAGTGTGCGCCTTGGCCATCTTCCAGAAGCAAATTGTGGATATCTTTTATCTGCAGGTTCGCGGTTTGTTTGCGCACTTCGAGCTCGATTTCATCGATCCGATCCATATCCCGCGTCGCGATGTATAGTTCGACATCAAATTCATCTCCTTCGCTAATCCAATAAGGATGGAAAATGGTTAACGTCAGACGGGGCGACACCATAGAGACGGTCGTTTGCCGAGCAAAAAACCAAAAATGGATGATATACAACACGCTCAATAAAATAAAGGAAAGCCAGAAAATAATACCCCCTAGAACTAGACCAACCACTACCAAACGTCTTTTCGAACCATAACGAATAACAGAGCTGCTTTTCCAAAGCAATACGATGCTTATGATTGTAAGAATCCCTGTGAAGAAAACCAGCTCAAATTTGGAGACCCCCCAGGAAGCGCATGCTGCCATCACCGATAATGTGAATAAAATACCAAATTGATGGTCATTGTATTCCTGTTTCAGCCAGATAACCATCTGCGAGATCAGCGCACCAAATTTTTTCGCCTTCACAAGTTCCCACAGTGATGGAGGGATATGATTCTTTTTGACATACTCAGGAAAACGTTCAGCAAACCATTCAGGTCTTCCTCCGATCACTCGAACCAGGGGCATGTCTCCCTTCGTAAGTATAGGGAACGCATTTTCACATCCCGTTTTCCCTTGAACAAGCTGTTTGATGCACTCCCGGTGCTTCTCATCCAGGGCATCCCAGATCCGAGCGTTAGGCGTCCGCCTCCAATCCGGATATACAACCTTTAATTTCCTCTTTAAACGCTCTTCGTAATACTCATAATTTTGGAGCCACTTTTCCAAAGGAACAACAAACTGAATCTTCCCTTTTTCGGTATCTTTCAAGAATTGCAGATCGTCATTGTCAATTTCACGCAAGAAACTCTCAATATCCCTATCCGTCAAATCGATATAAAATGCCCTGTCTGTTTCCTTCGCGTATTCGCAAAGGGCCTGCCACAAAGGAAGTTCGTTGGTATAGCCACGAAATTCATCCCCCAGGCAATCTGTCCAATAATCATCCTGAGGCTTACACCATTCTCCCTGAGGCTTAGGAACGATTCCATGAATAGATAACACGATTTGAATAGTCATCATCTGTTTCCCAATAATAACTTAAGTAATTTAAGATGTTATCCTGTTATTCCTAAGTGCGATTGTGATTATACAGAAGGAATTCCTTTATTGTAGGGGATTTAATTTTGTAACTATTGCTTCCACATTTTTCAATAACATCGAGAAATTTGAACAACTTGATTGTACTAGCATTACGATCATCCGTATATCCCGTACATCTACTTTTCTTTGCTATTTGACGAAGGAGTTCCATGTGATTTTGAGTAGGTCGCGGGGATGATGCAATTACAGAATCCGCCCTCTTAATTGTCTTCTCAATAAGAAGATAGGTTACTGCACGATTCATATCGTTTATATAACGATCTAAATTGATTTCCTGGCCATGATACGAGTCAACAAGCACCTTTCTTAACAAATCCATTGATAAGAGCGGTTGTCCCTTACACTGCATTGCTACTTTGTTTCTTATGTCTTCCTTCAGGCTCTCGTTTAATGGAAACTTGTCTAAGACAGAATTGAATTGGTTTAAAGATAGATCAGTTGGAACAACAAACTCATGCATATTTTCACGAAGCCCGCCATTATTGTTAAATTTTTCCTCCAGTATTTCCATGATATCTTTTGATCTTTCCGCCCTATCATCGAATGGGAAAATATCAACGAAGACTACTACGCCTATCATTGATCCCAACAATTCCATTGCAGCTTCAAATATCGTCAACATCCTATCGACATTAGCCACAAAATCAATTTCATCAAAAACAACAAAAAATCCACACTCTCCATCATCTATACATTTGCTCCTTGTTTTGAATTGATTATATTCGTCTTCTATCTTTGTGTTTATCTCTTTTCTTAATTTACGAGCATTATCGACAATATAATCTTGTGCCGACAACTTTATGGCATAGACTTTTTTATAATAATCGGATACTGCATTGAATTCTCCTGAATTCAGACGTTCAATAATCCTGTTCACAAGAACTGACTTTCCACATCCTGGCGCGCCAGATAGCCATATGACAGGTTTTTCACGATTCACAATGTGGTTACATATGAGTTCGTCAAGTTCAATGCTATTGTCAGATTTTGGCATTTTGAACTTGATCGGGAACTCAAACTTCTCACCCGGGAAAACCGGCAACACCTTTTCGGGAGAGATGACTTGCAGTTGAATGGTAACGTTGTTGCCAGATTCCAGGTCCCGACAAAGAATTTCAGCTTCTGGAGTGAGTGATAGAAGCCGGACTGTAAAGAAAGTATTTTTAGTATAGGAAACGAACCTGGTGATGAGAAGCTTTCTACTCTTGTTTTCGACAAGAGCAAGTTTTGGCTTAGGAATGACAATTTTCTGATTTTGAACAAGTGGTAAAATTTCTGCCTGATGGCTTGACGTAGCATTCATGATTTTTCCTCCGTTTTGAGCCTAACAATAATCATAAAGAAGTCCCTCTCAAGAGGATAATCTATGAGTTCAGAAATAATAGTAGGTTTAACATTACTGATACAGGTGGATGTATTAGACATCGGCTTATTCCTTGATGGCTTACATTCCCCAAATTTTTGCTTTATTTTTTCAACGCTTGTTTGAATATCAGTGAATTCCAAGAATTTCTGCTGATCACTAGAGGACTGCGATACTTCGGTTTCGTCATTCTGCGACAGTATCTCTAGTATCTCTTTTGTAATATTTAATAAATTATTGTAGAATTCGCGAATTTCTTCGTTTTTAATATCTTGAACACATCTACCCAATTC
>DTYX01001157.1 GCA_012961655.1 Candidatus Poribacteria bacterium | reverse complement strand
TTCTTATCCAGTGAGAAAGGAGATGGCAACGATGGAGCGAAAAAGCTCCCCAATCCGCAGAATGCCTTGGCGCCTCCGCTTGCGCCTTCGGGTAAAAGGGGTAAATGGACAAAGAAAGCTGATATGCCAACTGCAAGAACTTTTTTATCCACCAGCGTGGTGAACAAGAAGATTTATGCCATTGGCGGTCGGTCTGTTAATGCAAATCTTCCAACTGTGGAAGAGTATGACCCAGCGGCAGGCACATGGACGAAAAAAGCTGACATGCCAACGGCAAGAAGAGGTCTATCCACCAGTGTGGTAAACGGGAAAATCTATGCTATTGGTGGCTATGCGGTTTCTTATACCTCAGCGGTAGAAGAATATGACCCAGCGACGGATACATGGACAAAGAAAACTAGCATGCCAGCAGGAGGCAGATTTGGGCTGTCCACCAGCGTAGTAGATGGAAAGATTTATGCCATTGGAGGCTGGAATGCTGGGGAGCCTGTTTCAATAGTAGAAGAATACGACCCAGCGGCGGATACATGGACGAGGAAAGCCGATATGCCAACAGCAAGAGCAATGTTATCCACCAGCTTGGTGAACGGTAACATTTATGCCATTGGGGGTTATGCAGGAAATTTTCCGAATTTTGTTAGTCTTTCGAACGTAGAAAAGTATAACCCGGCGACAGACACATGGACGAAGGAAGCTGACATGCCAACGGCAAGGGATTGTTTCTCTGCCAGCGTGGTGAATGGGAAAATTTATATCATCGGAGGTGGTGCACTAGGTAACAGTGTGATGACTCCGATAGTGGAAGAATATGCACCGGCGGCAGGCACATGGACTAAGAAAGCTGATATACCAACTGTAAGATTAGCTTTATCCACCAGTATAGTGAATGGGAAGATTTATGCTATTGGAGGGACTAATGCTCATTTAGCAGGAGACGTATTTTCAACTGTGGAAGAATACACTCCTGAAGGCTGGCCATTCTCTGTTTCTCCGCATGGCAATCTTTCAACTTAAAAGAAGGCGATACTGTTCAAATCTTCATTACACCTACTGCTACGAAACTGACAAAGCAAGAAAAATTGGCGCGGCTGGAAAAATCACGGGGAATTTGGGCAGATGATGAAAAGATTAAAGAAGCTTTTGAATACCTGGAAAGGAAATGGGCGGAATGGTAAATGTACGAAACCATCCATCAAATTGGGAAGGGAAAGGCAAAAGAGGTGAGTTACATGGACACCCAATTCGCAGAAGATATAGCGCAAAATGAACCATTATTTCGCAAGATTAACCGCGAAGCGCGGTCTATTCCGCAATCACCTTATACGGGCAGATGGGTGGCTTTGCTGCGTGGCCGGGTCGTAGCCATAGCGGACACGATGGAGGAAGCAGTGCAAAAGTTGCGGAAGATTGAGCCCGACCGTTTTAAAGGGCTTGTCTTTGAGGCGAGCGGCGATTACGAAACGGTAGACTACATTTTGGAGGTGGTCTGATGTCGCGTGTTTCCTGGCCATTGCAAAATGGCCGACCCGTTATCAGGCTCACTTTATTCGCAGCCGAAGGTGGGCAGAAGTATACTCGTACTTTATTGGCGGATACAGGTGGAGGACGACGGAATTCTCGCTGGGATGTAATCTTGAGTATGGACGATTGCCGATTGTTCGGTTTGAACCAAGTTGGTCTGGTTCACTTAGGAGGCGCATACAGCGGCGATTTTCCGCTGGTAATGGTGCGCGCGGCCATTCCCGCCCTTCAAGTCACATGCAACCTGATCACTGTAGTCATTCCATCGGCACAACTGCGGCCTGGCACGGACGGATTGGTTGGTTTCCGATTCCTCAACTCATTCCATTACGGCAACTTTGGCAATCCAGAACAGTTCGGCATGGAACCGTTATTAGCCTGACCTCAAGCGCCATGCCGTAAGCCGAATGCGTCGGCGACCGAAGGGAACACATTAAGTTAAGCTTCTGTACGGGAAAGTCCCAATACTCTGTTTTCGATGGAGTGCACTCTTTGCACTGGTGCAGAAGCGCCCTATGGATATCAGAATCTTGAAATTATGATAAAAACCGAACATCTATGCAAAAAATATCAAGACAAAGTGGTACTTGATGATTTAAATATGGAATTGGGAGCGGGCGATATTTGCGGTTTGATTGGCGCCAACGGTTCAGGCAAGACGACTCTGCTGCGAATTCTGGCGACGCTGATAAAACCGACATCGGGCGTTGTTACGATAAACGGATATGATGCTGTTTCGTCTGCTGATAAAGTGAAATCGCTTATCGGATACGTACCGGAAATTGTCAGCGGATACGAGGACTTAAAAGTCTGGGAATATCTGGATTTTTTCGCTACGGCGTATCACATCGCCAAAAATCATCGTACCGCGCTCATCACAGATGTGCTGGAATTGACCGACCTTAAAGCACATCAACAGATGTACATTCAAGTTCTTTCACGCGGTCTGAAACAGCGTTTGTGCTTAGCGAAAACACTTCTGCATGACCCGTTGATATTCTTGCTCGATGAACCTGCGACGGGCATCGACGCAAAGGGTAGGATTGAACTGCGGGAATTGCTTAAGGAACTCGGCGCGATGGGTAAGACGGTGGTCATCGCATCCAATATTCTATCCGATTTGGGTGAGATTTGCAATAAGATTGCATTTCTCAATAACGGCAGGTTAATTACTTTCGGTGAAATTGAACGTGTTCTGGCTCAGATGAATATTCCGCGTATTTTGGAAATCAAGGTGCTTGATGAAGTGG